>JAVBYP010000081.1 GCA_030823965.1 Sideroxydans sp. | reverse complement strand
CTGCGCTATAGAGATTGAAATCTTTGAGTAAGTCCGCATTGAAGACACTGATGCCGCCGAAGTGGAAGATGTCGCCTGTGGGTAAATCATCGACATAATAAGCATTGTCGCCAGGACCAGAACCACGCACGGCAGGTTCACTACCATTACCACTGGAAACCACGCCTGGTAATGCTTGCAACCCTGCTAACGGATCGCCACTGGAACCAGCGACCTTACGCAACACTTTGGCGCTGATGACACTCTTGCTGACACGGTCAGGGCTGCGCTCGCTCACCACGGTGACTTCCGAGAGAGACTCGGGCTCACTTTTTTTCTGCGTTGAGGTATCTGCGGCGACAGGTTCGGCAGCATGGATAGGTAAGCTGAAGAGTGCCAGGAGCAAAGCTGCGACGCGCATGATTTGCATTCCAATCAACTAAGAGTCTTGCAACACGCCGTCCACCAGCTTCAATTGGCGCTGCATCTTGCCGGCGAGTTCGAGGTCGTGGGTGACGATGATGAAACTGGTGTTGAGTCTTGCATTGAGGGTCTGCATGAGGTCGAACAGGGCGCTGGCACTGGCGCGATCTAGATTGCCAGTGGGTTCGTCGGCGAGTACGCAGGCAGGTTGAGTGACCAGTGCGCGAGCCACGGCAACGCGTTGACGCTCGCCGCCAGAAAGCTCGGCGGGTAGGTGACGCACGCGTTGAGCGAGGCCGACCTGTTCCAACATGGCCGCCGCTTGTGGGTGCGCTTCGGCGGGTTTCATGCCGCGTATCAACAAGGGCATAGCGACGTTTTCCAACGCTGTGAATTCGGCTAGCAGATGGTGGAACTGATAGACGAACCCGAGCGACTTATTCCTCAACTCGCCGCGTTGCGTCTCGTTCATCTTCGATACATCTTGACCTAGGATGCTGACGCTACCGCTGGTGAGTGTGTCGAGTCCGCCAAGCAGATGGAGCAGGGTGCTTTTGCCCGATCCGGATGCGCCGACGATGGCGATGCGCTCACCCTGAGCAACCTCAAGATTGACACCCTTCAACACGCTGACGCTCAAGTCGCCCTGTGAGTAGGTCTTGTTCAGATCACGGCAAGAGATGACCTTATTCATAGCGCAATGCCTCCGCTGGTTGCACCTTGGATGCGCGCCAACTTGGATAGATCGTAGCGAACAAACTGATAAGGAAGGACATCCCAGCGACGATGAGGACATCGCTCTTCTGTAAGTCGGATGGCAGTTCGCTGATGTAGTAGAACTCTTTGGAGAGGAACTGCACTCCGAACAGCTGTTCGATGAAAGGAACGATGGTGCTGATGTTGAGTGCGAGCAGCACGCCGCCCAACACGCCCAGCCCCATACCGATGAGTCCGATCAACATGCCTTGCACCATGAATATCTGCATGATGCTCTTGGGTGATGCCCCCAGCGTACGCAGGATGGCGATATCGGCTTGTTTGTCGGTGACAGCCATCACTAGCGTGGAGACGATGTTGAAAGCAGCGACCAGCACGATGAGTGATAGGATGATGAACATCATCTTCTTCTCCATCGCAACGACAGCGAAATAGTTGGCGTTCTGGCGTGTCCAGTCGGTGGCGTAGGTGTCCATCGGCAATTGTTTCTCTAACTCGCGTGCCACTTGAGGCGCGCGATCAAGATCGTTCAGACTGCCGCTGATACCGCTGACCGATTCGCCCATGCGATAGAGCTTCTGCGCATCTTCAAGGTGGATGAGTGCGAGCGCATTGTCGTAAGGCGACATGCCGATCTCGAAGATGCCGACCACGTGGAATTGTTTCAGGCGCGGCATCATGCCAGCGGGTGTGACTTGCCCTTGAGGCGTGATGAGTAAGACTGTCTCACCCACATGCGCACCTAGCGCGCGTGCCAGATCGACCCCCAGCACGATATTGAATTCTTCCGAGCGCAGATCATTCAAGCTGCCACTCTTCATCTTGTCGCCGAGCGCGGTCAGCTGTTGCTCAGCGTTCGGCAAGATGCCGCGAACCATCACACCTTCAACACGGTCGCTCACTGACACCATGCCCTGTCCATTGACGAACGGGGCAGCGGCGCGGACTTCGGGATGTTTGGCGATGGTGCCTAATGCGGACTTCCAATCAAGCAATTGCCCACCATCGCTACTGATCTGTAGGTGTGGCGTGACGCCAAGGATGCGTGCGCGGATCTCTTTCTGGAAACCGTTCATCACCGACAGCACCACGATCAACGCCATCACCCCCAGCCCGATGCCCAGCATAGAGATGAGCGAGATGAAGGAGATGAAATGGTTGCGGCGTTTGGCGCGGGTGTAGCGGAGGCCGATGAAGAGTTCGTAAGGTTGCAAGATGTTTTGTTTCGGTCTTGGAAAGGGTGGCAGTGTGCCATAAGTCGGCTTGCTAGAGCACCTGCAAAGCACAGATTGCCAATCCATATCTACGTCTGTGTCCGTAGAGGACGGGTAGGCTTTGGCTGTGGGTATAATCCGAGCATCCTAATAAAAAACCATCCTTCAGCATGAAACTCTTACAAGTATCCATTCCTGCACTATTGCTACCGCGCGATGCGATGCAGAGGATCAGTGCGGGATTGGAGCTGCCTTATCTAAGTAAGATATTGGCGCGCAGTGTTCGAACGAGCGCGCCCTATTGTGTGCCTGAGGATTTTTTGTGCGAGTCGTTCGGCGCGCAAGCATTTGCGCCGATACGTGCAGCAGCAGATGGGTTGGATGTCGGTGATGCTTATTGGATGTGTGCTGATCCCGTCCATTTGGAGCTGCAACAATCACAAGTGATCTTGCAGCCCGAGGTCAAATGCGGCGCGGAAGAGTCTGCAGCTTTGTGTGAGGTACTGAATCGACATTTTGGACAAGATGGCATCGCTTTCTTCGCTCCGCATCCGCAACGTTGGTATGTGCGAATCGCAGAGCCTAGCGATGTCACGACGACACCTTTACGCATCGCGTCATGGCGTGATGTGAAACCTTATCAACCACAAGGCGCTGAAGCTTTGCGTTGGCGTAGCCTATCCAACGAGGTCCAGATGCTGTTGCATGGACACGCCATCAACCAAGGTCGCGAAGCACGCGGGAGGCAAGCGATCAATAGTGTGTGGTTTTGGGGCGGAGGAGTTGCAAGTGGCATCACTACGAAGATCAGCGTCCTTGCCGGAGACGAAGCGCTAGCCTCTCCTTTTTCTAAAGTGGCAGCCATCCCTTACTGCAATTCGCTAGAGGAGATGTTGAGTGTCGAAGGCGACGCAGGGATTTGGGTGGAGAGCGCATTGGCCACTGCGTGGCAACGTGGTGACCTATACGCTTGGCGCGATGCCATGGAATGGGTGGAGAGTGAGTTGGCGCGACCGTTGTGGGATGCTATCGAGCAAGGTCGATTGCAGTCGCTGACGCTGGATGTGTTGACCGAAACCGAGACGCGCCGATTCGCGTTCGATCGCTCAGCAAGTTGGAAACTTTGGCGTAGGACAAGCTCGCTATCTGCTTATGTTGTGTAGAATCGCCAAAAAATAACAGGGTGGATGTGATGGATTTCTGGAACAACGCAATCGGTTTCTTCTGGGGACAAGAGTCTTTCAGTTTGTTGGTGCTGGTGCTCAGCATCTTCACATTGCTTTTCTATTTTAGGCATGAAGACCGTGCCAGCTTGTTCAATACACTAGGTTTTTACTTCGCTTGCCTGTTCGGCCTCTTCATCAGCGGCATCTTGCATGCGCTGGAATTCATGCGCGCGGGGGATATCCTGCATGAGGTCTTCATCATCGGTGCAGGTATCGCGATCATTCGCCTCTTGGGGCAGTTCGTATTTCGCCTCATCCTTCCAACGATCAAGCTCACTCCGCCACGCATCACTGAAGACCTATTCGTGATCGTGGCTTACGTCGCATGGTTCATGGTGCGCCTGCGTTATGCAGGTCTAGACCTGAGTAGCATCTTGGCAACATCCGCTGTGATCACGGCAGTGATCGCCTTTGCCATGCAAGACACCTTGGGCAACATCTTGGGTGGATTGGCGTTGCAACTCGATAACTCGGTCGAGGTGGGTGACTGGATCAAGGTGGACGACATCTCTGGCAAGGTGGTGGATATCCGTTGGCGCTCGACTTTGGTCGAGACGCGCAATTGGGAGACGGTGGTGTTCCCCAACAGCCAGTTGATGAAGAACAAGTTCCTTGTGTTGGGCAGACGTACTGACGAGCCTGTGCAATGGCGGCGCTGGGTGTGGTTCAACGTGGGATTGGATATCTCTCCTTCACGCGTCATCAGTGTGGTCGAGACCGCCATCCTTAACACCGACATCGCCAACGTAGCCAAGAACCCGCAGCCGAATTGTGTGCTGATGGACATGGATAACAAAGGATATGCACGCTACGCATTGCGCTACTGGCTGACCGATCTGGCTCCCGATGATCCTACCGATGGGGCGATACGCTGGCACATCATGACAGCCTTACAGCGCGCTGGCCTCAAACTGGCATTGGAAGAGAAGAGCATCCACATCACTAAAGAGAACGAGAAGTACGACGAGGCGATCCATCAGCGTGAGGTGTTGTTGCGCATCAAGACCTTGCGCCGTGTCGAGTTGTTCTCGGCGATGACGGATGCGGAATTGAAGTCATTGGCAGAACGCTTACGATATTCGCCATTCTCGCGGGGCAACATCATCACGCAACAAGGGGACGAGCGTTCGCACTGGTTGTACATCATCATCAACGGCGAGGCAGATGTCTTATTGAACGCACCGGATGGTGGAAAACGTTTGCTCAACACGCTCGGCAAAGGCAGTTTCTTTGGGGAGATGGCGTTGCTGACCGGGGCGCCACGCCGTGCTTCGGTGTTGGCGAAAACGGATGTGGAATGTTATCGCTTGGACAAGGAAGCCTTCGAGGAGATCTTGCTGGCACGTCCCGCCATCGCAGATGAGGTGTCGCATATCCTTGCGGTACGCACAGCACAATTGGATAGCGTAGCGCAGGATATCGGCGCCACTTCTCAACGCGACCTATCACAAAGTCGCAGCGAGATACTAGCGACCATCAAGCGCTTTTTTTCGCTCAATATTTAGCGACGGAGGCCGCATGTTGTATCATGCGGCCTGCCTTTGAATCCTAGAGACACTGAATATGAAAATAACATTCCTCGATTTCGAACAATCCGTTTCCGAGTTGGAAAATAAGATCGAGCAATTGCGCTATGTGCAGGATGATTCTGCTTTGGACATCTCCGACGAGATCGATCGCCTGAGTAAGAAGAGCCAGACACTGACCAAAGACATCTACGCCAAGCTCACACCATGGCAGATATCACAAGTGTCGCGTCACCCACAGCGCCCGTACACCTTAGACTACATCGAACACCTGTTCACTGATTTCGAAGAACTGCATGGCGACCGAGCTTATGCCGATGATGCCGCTATCGTGGGTGGCTTGGCACGTTTCAACGGTCAGAGCGTGATGGTCATCGGCCATCAAAAAGGTCGTGATACCAAGGAGCGTCAATACCGCAATTTTGGCATGCCTCGTCCCGAGGGATATCGTAAGGCGATGCGTCTGATGCGCTTGGCCGAGAAGTTCGGTATCCCCATCATGACGTTCATCGACACACCGGGGGCCTATCCTGGCGTGGGTGCGGAAGAGCGCGGCCAATCTGAGGCGATCGGTAAAAACCTGTATGTGATGGCCGAGCTGCGCACCCCCATCATCTGCACCATCATCGGTGAAGGTGGTTCTGGCGGTGCGTTGGCGGTCGCGGTAGGTGATGCGATGCTGATGTTGCAGTACGCCACTTATTCCGTCATCTCACCAGAAGGTTGCGCTTCCATCTTGTGGAAGAGCGCTTCCAAAGCGGAAGAAGCTGCCGACACCTTGGCGATCACGGCCACACGTCTGAAAGCGTTGGGCTTGGTCGATAAGATCGTGAGCGAACCTTTGGGTGGTGCGCATCGTGATTACGAAGCAACTATGGCTAACGTCAAGAAAGCACTGGTCGATGCCCTCAAACAAGCTCAAAGCAAGCCTACCGGCGATCTGCTGCAAGAGCGTTTCAATCGCTTGATGGGTTATGGCAAGTTCAAGGAAATCGAGCTTAGCTGAGTCTGTTGCGGCGCGTCTCGCGCCGCTTCTTCCACCACACAGCAACATCCTCATCGGTTTGAGCGGCGGAATGGATTCCGTCGTTCTGTTGCATCTCCTCCAATCCATTGCGCCCCGTTTTCGGTGGCAACTCTCCGCACTCCATGTCCATCACGGCATCAGCCCAAACGCGGATGCATGGGCTGAGTTTTGTATAAAACTGTGCGCTCAGTACGACATCCCTTTGCAAGTCGAGCGTGTCGATATCACCTGTTTGCGAGACGAACATGGTGTCGAGGCGGCAGCGCGCAAGATGCGGCATAAAGCCTTTTTGAACCAAGTGTGTGACGTCGTTGCGCTGGCTCATCATGCGGATGATCAAGCTGAGACCTTGATGTTGCAGTTGTTGCGTGGTGCTGGCGTGAAAGGGGTATCGGCGATGCCTATGCTGAAGCCCGCGAATCATCAGATGCATGCCACGGTGCGTCCTTTGTTGGATGTGTCTCGTGAACAGTTGCACGACTACGCCACTCAGAACGGTTTGACTTGGATCGAAGACGAAAGCAATGCAGATGTGCGTTACCCACGCAATTTCTTAAGACATCAGATCCTTCCTGAATTGGCGGAGTGCTTCCCGCATTATCGAGAGACGATTGCGCGGAGTGCCCGACATTTTGCGGAAGCTGCTCAGATGATGGATGAGCTTGCGCAACTAGATGCATCGTCAGCTTTTGATGGCGAGACCCTCGATGTGGGGGCACTACGCTCATTGGGTACGTCGAGAGCCAAGAATCTGCTGCGCTATTTCCTGCATGTACGTGGCGCGGCGATGCCGCAGTCTGTGCAGATCGAAGATATGTTGCGGCAGTTATGCGAGGCCCGTGAGGATGCGGCCGTATGTGTGGCCTTCGGCGAGTGGGAGGTACGGCGCTACCAAGGCAGGATCCATGTGATACCGATCTTGGGTGACTTCGATCGCAATGTCGTTTTGATATGGTCGGGAGAAGCCGAACTTGTTTGGCCTGCCTTGAAAGTAAGGTTGATGTTCTCTGACTTGGTCGGCACCGGCATCAGTGTTGAGAAGTTGAAAGGTGAGCGTATCTCTTTGCGGTTACGCTCGGGCGGCGAATCCTTGCGCCTTCATTCCAAAGGTGCGAATCGCAGTTTGAAGAACATCCTGCAAGAGAAGTACGTGCCGCCGTGGCAACGAGAGCGCCTGCCTTTGCTGTATCGCGGAGATGAATTAGTGGCGATCATCGGGGTTGCCATTCATGCCGAATATCAAGCGAAAGAAGATGAAAAAAGCCTGTTGGTGTCTTGGGAAAAATAGGGCTATGATGCGCCGACAATAAGTAGTAACAACCGTGTAACTAATCCACTCAGGGAGAGAAACATGAATAAAGTAAGCGTGTTGTGTGGTGCCTTGTTGTTGAGTCTGTCTCTGTCAGTTTCTGCCAATCCCATCGTAATCAAATATAGTCACGTCGTTGCCGACTCCACCCCGAAGGGGCAAGCTGCGTTGAAGTTCAAAGAAATCGCTGAGAAGAAATTGCCAGGCAAAGTCGAAGTTCAAGTGTTCCCCAACAGTCAGTTGTTCGGCGATGGTAAGGAGATGGAAGCCTTGCTATTGGGTGATGTGCAGATCCTCGCACCTTCGCTTGCTAAGTTCGGCAAGTACACCAAGAAGATCCAGATCTTCGACCTTCCTTTTTTGTTTGATGACATCGATGCCGTTGGCCGCTTCCAGAATAGTCCGAAAGGACGCGAGTTGTTCACCTCCATGTCCGACAAAGGTATCGTCGGTTTTGGTTACATTCACAATGGTATGAAGCATTTCTCGGCGAACAAGCCATTACGTACACCTGCCGATGCAAAAGGCTTGAAGTTCCGTATCCAAGCTTCTGATGTCTTGGAAGCACAATTCAAAGCGTTGGATGCGAACCCACAAAAGATCGCATTTGCCGAGGTGTATCAAGCATTGCAATCCGGAGTGGTAGACGGTGCTGAGAAT
>JAVBYP010000020.1 GCA_030823965.1 Sideroxydans sp. | reverse complement strand
TGAGCTCATCGAGGCATTTGCTCTTTCCACTTCCCTCGCACCCAGTCTGGTTGCACGGAAGGCAACTCATATTGGGGCTGACTACTTGATGAAGCGCATCGACGATACGCCAAGCACGCCAGTCGGTCGGGCCATGAATGGTAAGTGTTGGCGTACCCAATGCGGCAGCGATATGGGGTGCGGCGCTATCGACACCCAGATGAAGAGAACTCATCGATATCACTGCAGCTAGTTCGGCGAGTGTAGTTTTTCCGGCGAGACTGAAGGTGCGGGCTTCACGCCCTTCTAGGATGCTTTGACAGTCGACGGCCTCTTCACTAGATCCAATTATTACTGATGGGATGTGATGCACTTCCCAAATCCTGTCTATTACCTCGCCCCACTTTTGGTTGCTCCATTCCTTGTATTTCCAACGGGAGAATGGATTGATTGAAATAAATCTTCCTCCTGAAGAAATTCCGACTTTTGAAAGTAATTCTGCTGCAGCCAGACCCGTCTCGGGTGCGATGTTTAGTTTTGGAATGGAGTCGGATGTATCGATGCCAAGTTTGCGCAGGATTCGCAAAGATTGATCCGCGCCTGGGTGTGCAGGAAGTGGCGCAGCTTGAAGGTTGGATAAAATGGTTGTGTAACAGTAGTTATGCCAAAACTGTTTCTTGTTGCCGTGACAGCCGACTCGCATTGCCGCACCAGTGAGAAATGAGAGTATCGCTCCTCGATCTCCAGTTCGTAGGTCAATAACAAGGTCATAGTTTTTATGGTGTATGCATTTTGCGAAAGTGATAAGTTCGCGTAATCGCTGTAGCAAAGAACCACGAGTCCTTACGATTTCGACAACTTCGTAAACGTTGGGGTCACTCTTCAGTAGTGAACCATAGGGTTTTGAAACCAGTATGGAAACGTGTGCTTGCGGATAGGTCTTTTTAAGGGCGCGAATGGACGGCGTGGTCAGGACGACATCGCCAATATCACCGAGTTGGATGAGAAGGATGTTTGTAGCTGCAGAGGGTAGAGACATATGGGGAACGATGGAGAATCTCTAGTACTGACTCAGTTGAGTTTCAAATTTGGGCGGCTATTCCCTATTGGACGCCGCTAATGCCAAATTGAATCTGATGTAATTGAGCATAGACCCCATTTTTTCTCAGTAACTCATCGTGCGTCCCAGTCTCAACTATTTCGCCTTTTTGCAGTACAACGATTCTATCTGCATTTTCGATGGTGGATAAACGGTGTGCAATTACCAGGGAAGTGCGGCCGTGCATCAATGTTTCTAATGCGGCTTGAACATGGCGTTCTGACTCACTGTCTAGTGCAGATGTTGCCTCGTCGAGAATGAGGATAGGCGTGTTCTTTAGAATGGCGCGTGCGATAGCAATGCGCTGGCGTTGCCCGCCAGAAAGTTTTACGCCCCGCTCCCCCACCAATGTGTTTAATCCTTGCGGCATATTGCGGATGAATTCCATTGCATGTGCTGCGTTGGCAGCGGCGATAATCTCTGACTCTGGCACTGTGCGCATCTGACCGTAGGCAATATTAGCTGCAACTGTATCGTTGAATAGAACGACTTCTTGACTGACAAGTGCGATGTTGGCGCGCAGACTAGTTAGTGTGAGGTCTGCAAGGTCGTGCCCATCCAGTGTGATGCGTCCACTTGTGGGAAGATAGAATCGGGGCACTAGGTTGGCAAGCGTGCTTTTCCCGCTGCCCGAGGCTCCTACCAAAGCAACGGTTTGCCCGGCGGGGATGGTAAGGCAAATGTCGTGTAATGCTAATCTGTCATCGTGCTGATAGGCCATATTTACATGGTCGAAACAGATATTCCCTTGCGCCCGATCAATCTCGACCTTTCCTATATTAGCTTCTCCCGGCGTGTCGAGTAGATCAAAGATGCTTTCGGCTGCGGCTAGGCCACGTTGCAAATGCTCGCTTATACCTGTCAAACGCTTGATGGGGGCAGTCAACATGAGCATTGCTGCGATAAAGGAGAGAAAGCCTCCTACGGTGGTTGCGTCGCTACGCGCCTGCACGGTAGCAAGGTAAATAATGATGGATAAGGCTATCGCGGCGATCATTTGCACAATCGGAACATTAGCCGCCGCAGACATTGTGTGTTTCATGATGTAACGACGCACCCAATTAGCGGTTTCACTAAATCGCTCGCGCTCATATTGCTGCCCGCCAAATAGCTTTACCACTTTATGGGATGCGATGCTTTCTTCGATTACTTGCGTGATATCACCCATTGCGCGTTGTGAATCCCGACTGGCATTTCGTAGTCGCGCATTGAGGATGCGGATAGATATAGCAATGATTGGCACAATTAATAAGCTAAGCAATGTGAGCTTCCAATTGAGGTAGAAAAGCCAACCTAGCAACCCGATAATAATGATGCTATCGCGAATGGATACCGTCACTACACTAGTGGCAGCGGCAGTGACTTGAGTCACATCGTACGTTACTTTTGAAATTAGATTGCCAGTCGAATGATTGTCGTAGTGGGATGTAGGTAACGTGAGTAATTTATTGAACATCTCCTCACGCAGATCCATCACTAGTTTGTTAGCAACCCATCCGATTGCATACGTTCCAATGAACGAGGCGAGTCCTCGAACAAAAAAAATCAACAGGATAATCAATGGCGCGAGTCGGATGACGGTGTCATCCTTGTTGACAAATGTGCCATCTAGCAAGGGTTTCAGTAAAGCTGGTAACAGAGGCTCTGTCGCAGCTGTAACCACGATGGCAATTATGGATATTGCAAAGGTACGCCAATATGGTTTGACGTAACTAAGCAGACGAAAATAAAGCTGAGCGCTAGAGTGATTCATCTTGCCGAGTTTATCAGAAACTCAATTTAGAAGCCGATGCTAGTCAACTGAATCGGCGCTTTATTCTGCTCCTCAGTAATTCCCATCGCAACCTTGAATTATTTTCTGGTTCCTTTAATTCGACTTCTCGAGCAATTTGACCGCGACGCAGGTAGTATCGGTCGAATACGGACTGACGCATTCCCCATTTGTTAAGAAATTGCGCCCCACCGTCATTCTTTTTTACCTTGCCCGTCGATTTGCATTGAAAGTGATATACAAGCGAGTCGCCAACTCCCAGAAATATTCTGCATCCTGCATGCCACATTTTCATAGAAAAGTCGTTGTCACTACTCATGCCTGGCGAGAATTCACTACTGTATCCGCCGACCTTGAACCACCAGCGCTTGCTCACCAATGTTGGCGGCCAGGTGGCGCCAAGCCAGTCGGGCTTTTGGTGCTGGGATAGTTCCGCCAATAATCTAGCCTCATCGAAATTATCCGTATCGCTGCCGTAGTTGCGCACGATCACACAGGGGTTGTTCGTGTCTCGCGGTTCGATCATGGTGCCGGAAAGCATGAATAGATCGGTGTCGAGTTCCTTGAGTTTATTTACCAGCGCTGCGTCCCAGCCGGGGCAGCAGTACATATCATCGTTCAGATACAGGATGTAGTCATGCGTGGCGTGCATGGCAGATTCGTTCACAGCTAGACAGATGCCGATGTTGTCCGGTGAGGAGGTGTGTGTGATACCTTGCGTACGCACCCACTCCAGTGTGCCATCACTGCCATCGTTCACATGCACGATGATCTGATGGTCGAATGCTGAATTCTCGCGGATGCTGCGGATGCACAATTGCAAAAGGGGAAGGTTGTTCCAGGTGGGGATCAGAATTGAGAACATGTTTATATGATGGGATAGGCTATTGATTAACGATGGTATCGTGCCAGAAAATTCTTGATGTTGCTGATACTTTCCGCCAACTAATTGATTTGTGATGATGGTAATTGTTGCGCAAATGCTAAAATCAACCGTTTCGGTTAAGGCGAAGTCTGCGTTACTACGTAGGCCAAATAATAATCAGCGGGGTAATGCTGCTCTCTCGGGGGTGGTGGGCATGCATGAATAATAAACAAATATTAGTAGTTGCGACACGCCGCATAGGTGATGTTTTGCTGATTACACCATTGCTTAGATCACTCAGGCTTGCATGGCCAGGCGCTAGGATAGATGTCTTGGTCTTTGCGGGAACTGAGGGAGTGCTTTCGCGTAATAACGACGTCGACAATGTAATTGCTGTGACCCATCGTTCTTCATTTATTCAAAGTATTCGTTTCTTGATGAGTTTATGGCGCAACTATGATTTAGCGTTGTCCACCATGTCGAGTGATCGCCCAACGATTTATGCTCGTGTTGCTGGAAAATATTGCATTGGCGAGGTCGATCCGGGGGGGAAGCATCAATGGAAAAGATGGTTGCTTTCGAGGACGGTCGAATCTGACAATTTGAATACGCATACGGTACTGATGCATCTTAAGCTGGCCGATTTGTTGAGTATCCCAAGATGTCATGAAGTGGTCATGAAATGGGATGCGCAAGATGAGGCGGTGGTACATGCAGCCTTACCTTTTGATATTTCGCTACAGCCTTACGTGGTTTTGCATGTTTATCCAAAGTATTTCTACAAAGCATGGAATAACGAAGCTTGGATCGCTTTGGCTACTTGGTTGCATGCAAGGGGCGTTCGAATAGTATTGACCGGAGGCAATGACGAGCATGAGACTGTCGGCTTGAGGGAGTTGGCGGCTCTGATGCCAATCGATACGATCAATCTTGCGGGTAAGTTGAGCTTTCCTTGTCTAGCTTACTTGCTGTGCAATGCTAAGGCTTACGTTGGGCCAGATACGGTGGTTACTCACCTTGCTGCGGCAATGGGTACGCCAACAATCGCAATATTTGGGCCAACAAATGCAATCAAGTGGGGCCCTTGGCCGGCAAAGTACGAGTTTGATGCTAATCCATTTGTGATGAGGGGCACCCAACACGTTAACAATGTCGTTTTATTGCAGGACGAACGTGATTGTGTTCCCTGTATGTTCGAGGGATGCGACAGACATATATCCAGCTCAAGCGACTGTTTACAGAACCTTCCGGTGAAGAAGGTCGTGCAAGCGTTGGGGGAATTGGGTATTCGCTAGAAGTTGTTGGGCGAGTTGTTTAGGGGGAGGTCTTGCAGACCTTCCATGGGCGGAAGGTGATGTGTGGTTGGGGACTTATGTGAAATCTAAATTTTACTCAACTTATCCCACCTATTCTTTAGTCGAGCACCTGGTTGCAGCAGTTCTGATAGTCTTTCCAGCTTTGTTTTTTGCAGTTCGCGGCGGGATGAATGCCTCTCTGTTCCTTATCTCAATCATTTCGCTAGTTTCAATCTGCACATTTCAAAAAACAAAAACAAATCGTCAAGGATTCGAAGATTCCGGTCTCATTTTCGGTGTGGCAATGGCATCAGGGGTCGGCGTTACCCTGATTAGCCAAATATATCATCAAGATTTAAACGGGCGGTATTTTGATTCTGCAGCACGTTTTTTGTTGGCGATACCTGTATTCCTGTTTTTGCGTGATCAAAAAATGAGAACGCTTTCTACGATTCAATATGCTTTTCCAATCGGTGCGATTGCAGCATTTATGGTCGTAATGATTCCTAATCCGACATTGAGACACCATGCATCAACCCCATACCTGAATCACATTCATTTGGGAGATGTGTCACTTTTGCTGGGATTCCTATCAGTAATTTGCATTGATTGGATTCAGAAAGATAAACCATTCGTAAGAGCATTAAAACTGCTGGGTTTTGCTGCTGGATGCTCGATGTCTATTCTGTCTAGCGCTCGGGGAGGTTGGATTGCAATTCCAATATTTGCTGCAGTTTATTTATATTTCAAGTTCAAGGCCGGTCTGATCAAGTTGTTTGGTTTGTCAGTGGTTATATTTTCAATCATAGGATTGATCGGCTTCTTTTTTGTTGAACCCATTCGTGAGCGATTGTGGATGGTGTATTCCGATTTGTCTGAGTTTGACCATGGTAATGTGGATACATCTATAGGAATAAGGCTGCAGTTGTGGAAAGCGGCATTTCATCTGATCATTGAAAATCCGATATTGGGAGTTGGCGCGGAAGGGTTTGCAAGAGCAATGGATGCGATGAGCTCTTCGGGATTCATTACACAGGCAGCTGCAGACTATGGAAAGGGGGAAGTGCATAACGAAGTACTGGCTCAAACCGTTCGATTCGGTCTGTTTGGCTTTATTTCAATATTGTCGATATATTTTGCACCCTTCTATTTATTCATTCGCGCCTCTAGGTCGGAGAATCAACAGCAAGTGGGTGCCGCGATGATGGGCATATGTGTGACGCTTGGATTCTTTGTATTCGGACTGACTGTGGAAACATTTGATCTGAAGATGACAGCTGCGTTTTATAGCCTAACGGTGGCGGCACTGCTTGCGATTGCAACTCATCATGGTAGCCAGGGAAAATAGTATCAACTCATTATCAGAGGACATCATGTTCAGCGTCGTCATCCCCAGTTGGAACAATCTCGCTTTTTTGAAGTTGTGTGTCGAGAGCATACAAAAACATTCACAGTTCAATCACGAGATCATTGTGCATCTTAATGATGGCTCGGATGGTTCGCTCGAGTGGGTAAAATCAAAAGGGATTCGCTACACCCATACCGAGAAGAACGTCGGCGTCTGCCTCTCGGTGAATCATCTGATGGCGAAGGCAAATAACGATTGGGTGCTTTTTATGAATGACGACATGGTGGCAGCACCCGGATGGGATGTGGCCTTTGTGGAGGCGGTCAAGTCGCTCGATACCGACCTTGCTTTGTTTTTCGGTACATTGATACAGCCTGAAACTAACGATCACCCCTATATCATCAAGCAAGATTTTGGGCGTTCTCCGGAAGCTTTTGACGAAGGTGGATTCTTGCAGGGCTGCATGCAGGATAAGCGAGGAGATTTTGAAGGGGGGTCATTGCAGCCCACACTAGTACACAAGAAATGGTGGGCTTTGTTAGGGGGCTACAGTGTTGAATTCTCGCCCGGCATGAGTAGTGACGATGATCTGATAATGAAGTTCTGGGTTGCCGGTTGTCGCAACTTCCGTATCGTTGGTGCGAGTCGTTTCTACCACTTCGGTATGGCCAGCACAGGCCGCATCACTCATAACCAAGGCGGACGTATGTTCGTGATGAAGTGGGGTATCACGCATCTAGAGTTCTTTCGAAAGGTCCTGCCTACACTGCGCAATGCTGACAAGGGCAATACACCAGACAATCCATACAACTGCATCAAGCCGACCTTACTTGGCAGGCTAAGACGATTGGGCTACACCTTGCGTTACGGCTATCCCTTGGATGGCCTCGCTACTTGGGATCCTGTTCCGGGTCGAGGGAAGTGGGACGAAGGGAATTAGCCTGCAGCCCTGGTAAGCTCTCCCTGTGAACTAGTGCATCAAATTGCAACAGAAAGTGTTCCGCCAAATGTAGGTAAGTATGCTTGGCAACGACGTGTTTATAGCCCTCGACCCCAATATCTTGTCGCAAAGACGGGTCTGCCAACAACGCCGTTAAATGACGCTTTAGTTCGTCAATATTACTAAAAGTGGCGAGGTGCCTATTGGGGATGAAGTGTCGTTCAAGCTCAGGCGGAGTATCTGTCAACAAACAGGCTCCGGCAGCAAGCACTTCGAAGAATCGCATGTTCAAACCGGCGCTATCCCGAACTCTCGAAACATTGATGACAACCTTGGATGAACTGAATAAGGAATTCAACTCATTCCCGATGATCGAATTGCCTTTATGAATGATAGCAAGCATCTTGGGGGCAATCTTGCTTTTTCGATTACCTACCCAGTTGGGGCCATACAAAGCAACATTGTTGGTTACGCCCAGTGCGGCATTCAATACTTCGTCTCGCCACGGACTGAAATTTCCGACGAAGCAAATATCATACAGAGGTTGACAATCGGGCTGCGGGAAGAAGCGTTTTGGATTAACTGCGTGACATAAGTATTTCGCTGGGATTAGCTCTTTATTCAATAGTGCGACAGCATTTTGGTTGAACAAGTTATAGGCATCAAAGAATTGGCTACTTTCTTTTAGGCGCTCAATCTCCTCATAAGCTTCAACATTCCAGCCAATTTTGGGGACGGTAATCTTTTCTAGAACCTTGTTGCCGCGATTCCCATAGGTCGGCTCTTGTATGAACAGCATAAGGTCAGGCTGAAAGTCTTGATAGGATTTATAGAGTCTATCCCCTGCAACACTTTCCCAGCGCAATGGA
>JAVBYP010000185.1 GCA_030823965.1 Sideroxydans sp. | reverse complement strand
AACCGCGCGGCTTGGGTGCATTGGCGAAGTCACTCTCGATGGACATGCGCACGCGCGACCCCGTGTGGATCCGCATGAAGCTAGAGATGCTGATGAAGTCCGCAGGCGATGACGCCTTCGAGATGCCGATGCCGCCCGATGGCGAAGTGAAACGTATGCCCAGCTTGGTCGCCGCTTTCGCGCACTTGCTGAAATATCGCATCGAAGAACTCGGTGCATTGGAAGTCAGCGATGGCGTGACCACGCCGATGATGGACGCACTGTTCGCCAAGAAAGAACCCAAGACCGGCACCGACGGCACCATGAGCTGGACGGTGGACATCTCCAACGCGGGTAGTGGTGACGATTTCGTTTTGGGCTTGAAAGAACTGGTACTGCCAGACGGCCAACGTCGCCCCTACTCCATGTGGTTGTCCGGCGTGTATCCGCGCGCACTCGACGGACTGTGCAAAGTGTTGAGCCTAGACATGCGCGTCATCGACCCTGCGTGGATCGGCATGAAGCTGCGCAAACTGCTCAACTTCGGCGAACCCTTGGGTGACTTCATGGCGCGTGTGCCTGGTGGCGCAAAGATGGAGAGCTACCCCTCCACCGTGTCGTATGTGGCCAAGCTCATCATCCACCGCTTCTCCATGCTCGGCATCCTCGACGAGAACGGCTACCCGATACAACAGATGGGCGTGCTAGAGATCCCCGAAGGCCAGATCAAACCCACCACCATCAAACCCATCGTCGGCAAGGTGTGCAAAGAGTGCGGTAACGCCACGCTCATCAAGAAGGATGGATGTGAGTTCTGTACGAGCTGTGGGGCGATCGGGGCGTGCGGTTGAGTAAACGCAGACTGGTTTAAGAGTAGCGATATCCATCAATAAACTTCATTTTCCATTAGCCAAGTAGGGTGGGCACTTCCTGCCCACCCTACTAATTCTTCCACTGACGACAAAACCCTTTCGCATCACCGAACCACTCGTAGAAGTCCGCCGTAAATCCCTCCACATCCGCAAGCAACTCAAGCTCGCCATTCGCTAATGGATTGGGCTGTCTTGCGCGGCGTGACATACGCGCCAATACATCGGCGACCTCCGCCATGTGCGCGTAGCTGCTGAGCCAATCTTGTTGCGCCATCATGTTCAAAGCGAAGTGTGAATCGGACGGTAGGTCGTGCAGTCGGTCTTGGATGTGGCGATAGACTTCGTTGCAATATTCATCCAGCGGGCGGTGATGCAGGTCTGCCCAATGCTTCGCCAAGAGGTGGTCGTAGAACACATCGACTAGGACTCCGGCATAACGTCTGCGCTGGGGTGAGACACGGGAGCGGCTGCGGCAAAAAGCGGGATGAGTTTCGGCGTGTTCATCGATGGCGCGATGCAGTGCGACACCCTTGGCAAGGTCAGGCGGCAATGCGCCGGGCAAAGTTCCTTTGATCCAATCGCCCACGACTCCGCCCACGATCAAGGCGGGAGAATCACCTGCAAGCAGTGCATGGGCAAGGAAGTTCATGATGTAGCTTTCGGTATGCAGTTGTCCGACATATCCCCTTCGATACGCCCGCTACGCTGGCTACTCAGGGCGTACGGACTCTCTCAATTAGAGACTACCCCGTTCGTGCTGAGTAGCGCGGTTATTTGCGCGTATCGAAGTATGAGCGGGGTAACCAGTGTGAGCAAAAAAATTTACCTTCGCCACACAACGACCCATTCTATTTTCTGTCCGCGAGCATCATCGAATTTAGTACACTCCATCGCACCATGCGCCACCTACTCATCTCGCTATTGCTGATGTTCACCTGCTGCGCCAACGCACACGCAGACGGCTTGCCGCCGCTCACTTGGACTGAGGTGACACCACAGGACCAACTGTGGGTGAATGCGGGCTTCTACTCTTTCCACTTCGATACCAACAAGGGGTTGAACAATGCCAACCGTGGATTGGGATTGGAGTATCGCTACTCAAGCACCAATTCGCTGACGGTCGGGCAGTTCTACAACAGTGACCGTGAGACGTCTCACTATGCTGGGATGTATTGGGAGCCTGCCACATGGGGCAAGGTGAAGTTGGGAGCGGTCATCGGCGGGTTCGATGGATATCCGAAGATGCAGAACGGCGGATGGTTCCCTGCCCTCATTCCCATCGCCAGTATCGAGTATGACCGCGTGGGTGCGAACATCGCTTTCGTACCTACGATTCAAAACAGGTTGTATGGCGCGATCTCGGTGCAACTGAAGGTCAAGCTGTTCTAGCTTACCTCTCCATCCACATAGAACCAGCGTCCATCCTCGCGCACGAAGCGGCTCACCTCATGCAGACGATGCGCGCGACCATTCACTTTGTAGCGCGCGACGAATTCTACGATAGCGTGGTCGGTGTCTTGTTGTTCATGGCGCTTCACTTCCAGCCCTATCCACTTCGTTGCCACGTCTGCCGCCAAGTCCAATGAGGCGGGGCGTGTGGAGGTGTGCCATGTCGCCAACAGATAGTCTTCTCGCAGCAAGGTATAGGCGGTGTAGCGCGAACGCATGAGTGCTTCGGCGGTGGGGGCTGCTTCGTTGCACTCGACGTAAGGAGCGCAGCAAGCGGTGAAGGGTTTGGTGCTACCGCAGGGGCAAGCAGGTGTTAGTTTTGCCACAACGGTGGCTCCTCCATCAGTGCGATCTGTTCTCTCAGCTCTAGAATTCTGTTCTGCCAATATATCTGCGTGTTGAACCACGGGAAGGCTTGCTTGAATGCGATGTCGTCCCAGCGCCGTGCGAGCCATGCGGAGTAGTGGATGAGACGCAAGGTGCGTAGTGCTTCGATGAGGTGAAGTTCGCGCGCATCGAACTCGCAGAAGTCTTCGTAACCTGCCAGCACGTCGCCCATCTGCCGCACACGGTCTTCGCGTTCACCCGAGAGCAACATCCACAGGTCTTGTACGGCGGGTCCCATCCGGCTGTCGTCGAAATCTACGAAGTGCGGGCCTTCGTCTGTCCACAGCACGTTGCCTGCGTGGCAGTCGCCATGCAGACGCAGTTGCTTCACATCCCCTGCTCTATCGAAGCAGTGACGCACACCATCCAACGCCTGTTGCACCACGCCGCGATACGCCGCGTCGATGTCGCTTGGGATGAAGTTATTCGCCAGCAAGAAATCGCGCGGCTCGATGCCAAAGGTATCGATATTGAGTGAGGGACGATGTTGGAAATCCTTGGTCGCGCCAACAGCGTGGATACGCCCGAGGAAACGGCCTAGCCATTCCAGCGTGTCACGATTTTCTAATTCAGGTGCGCGTCCACCATGTTTGGCGAACACAGAGAATCGGAATCCATCGAAGTGATGCAGTGTCGTGCCTGCAATCGTGGAAGCGGGAACGACGGGGATCTCGCGCTCCACCAACTCCTGCACGAATGCGTGTTCCTCAAGGATGGCTGCATCGCTCCAACGTGCGGGGCGATAGAACTTGGCGACCAGCGGCTTATCGTCTTCGATGCCGACCTGATACACGCGATTCTCGTAACTATTGAGGGCAAGCAGACGACCATCACAACGCAAGCCGATACTCTCCAATGCGTTGAGCATTGTGTCGGGGGTGAGCAAAGAAAAGGAATGGTCGGGTGCGTTCGTCATGCAGCAAGGATACCAGTCATAACTCCGACTGAGGGCTAACAATCA
Source organism: Sideroxydans sp. (assembly GCA_030823965.1). Lineage (GTDB taxonomy): Bacteria > Pseudomonadota > Gammaproteobacteria > Burkholderiales > Gallionellaceae > Sideroxyarcus. Next base: position 4,550 of record JAVBYP010000185.1, on the reverse strand, counting down.
ACTCAAGATAGATAAACATCTACTCAATAATTCCTCATTATCAATTATTACCAAGTTTAATTTCTTTCTGGCACGCGTAATGTTTTGAAAGAGCATTTTAGTAGGCTGATAATATACGCTGCCCGTGTAAATCAACTCACCGCCACTTTCATAAGAAAAATATTTATCAAGCATCACAGCAACACCATCGAATTCCTGACCTATGACCTCATGCGAATTCTTGCTCGACGGATCTGAATATTTTTCATGATGTTCATTCGCATACTGCGATGGCGTAAATCGCAGAACCTCCCATTCATCGCCATTCAATGATTCAAGATAGCCCTTTGCATCCTCGATGCTATTGAAATAATTTAATTCAATATTGCCTTTGCTTGATAGCGAAAGATTTCTTTTCTTATTGAAGAGCATTTTTATGAATGTAGCTATTTCCTTGTTTGTTCTTACCTTCTCCGATAATTGATATGCAATGATGGAATTGATATTGCTAATTTTTGCATCTATGTCACTTGCCGCTTCATGTTTAGATAGCGTTTGTTGCTGGTCGTACGAAAATATACAATTGCCGTTAATCGACTTTATCTTTTCAACTATCTTTTCAAGCTGGTGCGGATATAGGCGTTGCGCCTCATCAATAATAATCACCACATAATTAGATAGTTCATATTTGGCATAACTTCTTATTGAAGTAATTTCCCAGCCGTTTTCTATTAGCTTTTCCTGCCCTCCATTCAAGTATCCACAGTGAATAATTAGTGATTTCTGATTGCCTTCACGGAGGTCTTTAGCAAGGTCATATATCAATAAAGTCTTGCCAGTACCTGCACTACCTGTCACCGAAATAAAATTGGCTGTATTTGCGGAATTTATAGACTGCATGATCTTATTTTTTACCTCCTCTTGCTGGAGGGTCAAAAAATACTGGTTGTCTATAAATTTCTTAGTGGAGTTAAACGGTGATACTAAGTAATCCGATGGATTAAACAGATCATCAATATTTTCAGCTCCGTCATTTCCTTGCTTGCTTAGCAATTCTTCTAAATACGAAACATCAACCTTATCCAGATGTCCCTCACTATTTAGAAAATATAGTTGACCGGTATCAGATACAAAAGTGAACCCATATATTCGCTTTCCAATATAGCTCAGATAGTATTTGTTTCTTACTAATTGCTTTTTTATTTTCTCTTCCGTGCTATTTCTCTTAATCTCAATATTAATTGCGCATTCATTTCCAAATCGCAATAAGTCAAACTCTTTACCTATCTGCGGGATTTTGTAGCCCACATAAAACTTATCAAAAATACTTGTATCGTTTGTTAAATCATTCAGGATATTTGCTAAACATGCTATGTCTTCAATTTCTTCATCTTTAATCTCCAAACCATAGTGTTGTAGAAAGCTTGCATAGCTGTCTTCTTTTAACGAGCTATACGCTTGCACTAAAGACAACATGTTTATTTTTTTCATTCCACTTCCTTAAGGTGAATGGCGAATCCAAAAGACCCGCATTGGCCGATAATTAGTCTCACTTCAAATCTCCTCAATCACCCTCTCCATCGGAAACCTAGACTTCGGCAGCTTGGCATTGAAGTCCTCCGCGCTGCGGTAACCCATCGCGGCGATCACCACGCTGGTCAGCCCTTGTTCGCGCAGGCCGAGTTCTTCGTTGAGGATGCGCGGGTCGAAGCCTTCGATGGGGGTGGCATCGATCTCCAGTGCGGCGGCGCCCAGCAGCAGGGTGCCGAGGGCGAGGTAACACTGTTTTTCCATCCAGTGCTGCGTGTCTTTGAAATCGTAGCGGTGTAGGCCGGTGTAGAAACTGCGGCCTTTGCTTTGCGCGGCCTTGCTCTCCGATGTGGGATAACGCCCGTCAGCATCTTCCTGCGCGAGCAGGCTGGCGAGGTAGGCTTCGTCTAGGGTGGTGCGGGCGCTGAACACAACGACGTGGGAGGCGTTGAGTATCTTCGGGCCATTGGCTGCGTATGGGCCTTGCTGCGCGGCCTTGGCGACGCGCGCCTTGCCTGCTTCGCTTGAGGCGATGATGAAGTGCCAGGGCTGCGAGTTGATCGACGAGGGCGAGTATCTGAGTAGGGTCTTGAGTTGTTCGACCTGCTCGGCGGGTATCTTGCGGTTGGGGTCGTAGGCTTTGCAGGTGTGGCGGGTCAGGGCGATGCGGGCGATGTCCATATGTCTCCAATGTCTGGGGTGGTCATAGCTTAAGGATACCGTCATTCCCGCTTTCGCGGGAACGATGGAAGAACTACTTTTTACGCTTCTGAACTTCGGCAAGGCCGAGTGCATCCCATCCTTCATATCCCAGCTTGCGCATCGTCTCGATGTTCTTTTCGAATATCTGCTCTGCTTCAGGAAAAGCAGCGACTGCTTCGTCGATGCTCTCTTCTCGCAAGATGTGCAAGGTCGGGTACGGCGAACGATTGGTGAAGTTGGTGATGTCATCCAACTCGGTCTCGGCGAACTGGTATTGCGGATGCATGCTGGCGACTTGCAGCTCACCTGCGAGGTCGACTTCTTCCAATGCTTCATCAACGACTTCGAGGAAATCGTTGTAGTCGAGGAAGTCGGTCAGCACGTGCGGATGGATCAGCAGGATGGTGTCGATCTTGTCACGGCTGGCCTCGGCCAACACTTCGAACTCTTTCAACACATCGGCCAGCAATTCTTCTGGCGTTTGCGCGGAACTCACCACGTAACGTATCTGCCCCTTGACGTGTACACCCTTGGCGAAGGGGCACAAGTTGAGGCCGATGACCGCTTTCTCAAGCCACAGTTTGGTGGCTGAGATAGCTTCTTCGTTAGTGACAGTAGCCATTAACGACCACGCCCACCGGAGCGATGCTGCGCACCTGATGGCACTGGACCACGCCCCGCACCGGCTGGCTTAGGTGCACCCGCTGGTTTGCCGCCACCTGTACGAGGTGCGCCGCCTGTGCGACCTGCTCCACCCGTGCCACCGGCACGCGGTTGACCGCGACCTTGGCCTTGACCACGTCCGCCACCACCTTGACCACGATTCGAACCGTTCAAGATCGGCTCAGCTTTGATGCGTGGATCGACATCGAAGCCGGGCACGTTCACCACGGGGATGTCGCGCTTGATGAGACGCTCGATGTCGTTCAACAGTTTCTTTTCGTCGATACACACGAGTGAGCTGGCTTCGCCCGAGCTCCCTGCACGGCCAGTACGACCGATACGGTGTACGTAATCTTCTGCCACGTTAGGCAACTCGTAGTTCACCACGTGCGGCAGTTCGCTGATGTCGATACCGCGCGCAGCGATGTCGGTCGCCACCAACACTTGCAACTTGGCTGTCTTGAACTCAGCTAACGCACGGGTGCGCGCCGCTTGGCTCTTGTTGCCGTGAATGGCCATCGCTGGGATGTCGTTCTTGTTCAGATGGTCTGCGAGGTTGTTCGCGCCGTGTTTTGTGCGTGTGAACACCAACACTTGGAACCAATTGTTCTCTTTGATGAGGTGCGTCAGCAAGTCACGCTTGCGCTCACGATCGACTGGATAGACGCGTTGCTCGATGAGCTCGGCAGTCTGGTTGCGACGTGCCACTTCGATGAGTGCTGGGTTGGTCAGCAAGCCATCCGCCAACAATTTGATCTCGTCGGAGAACGTAGCGGAGAACAATAAGTTCTGACGTTTCTTTGGCAGCACCGCGATGACACGCTTGATGTCACGGATGAAGCCCATATCCAACATGCGGTCGGCTTCGTCCAACACCAAGATCTCGACGTGAGACAGATCGACTGTCTTCTGTTGCAAGTGATCGAGCAAACGCCCAGGTGTCGCCACCAAGATGTCCACGCGACCATGCAGTTGTTTGATCTGCGGATTGATGTTCACACCACCGAACATCATCATGGATTTGAGCGGCAGGTGTTTGCCGTACATGCGTACGCTCTCTTCGACTTGAGCGGCGAGTTCGCGTGTGGGTGTGAGCACCAATGCGCGGATGTGGCCTTTACCAACGACTTGCTTGTCAGCGAGACGTTGTAGCAAGGGCAGCGTGAAACCAGCGGTCTTGCCCGTGCCAGTCTGCGCGCCGCCCATGAGGTCGCCGCCTTTCAGAATGACGGGGATAGCCTGTGCTTGGATGGGGGTAGGTTCGGTGTAACCGCGCTCGGTGACGGCGCGAACGATTTCTGCGGACAAGCCGAGAGATGCAAATGACATGGTGTTTCTTTCTTTAATACAAACGGCCTGTCGTTCTATTTAGAACGCCAGTCTGAGGCTGAATGAGGTGGGGACTACGTACCGGAATCGGCGGCGATCACTAGACTGAAACGAGATCGCGGCGCGCATCTTAACAGAACGCGCCGCAATAACTTGAGAAACGTTTAGACGTTAAATAGGAAGTTCATCACGTCGCCATCCTGCACGACATATTCCTTACCTTCGACGCGCATCTTGCCTGCTTCTTTTGCGCCGTGTTCACCCTTGAATGCGATGAAGTCAGCATACGAGATGGTCTGTGCGCGAATGAAACCTTTTTCGAAATCGGTGTGGATGACACCCGCCGC
>JAVBYP010000192.1 GCA_030823965.1 Sideroxydans sp. | reverse complement strand
TGGATGGCAGCATAGCTCCGCTCAACACCAAGTTGCAGACAGGTCAGCGCGTGGAGATATTGACGGCTAAACAAGGTGGTCCGAGTCGTGACTGGTTATCGCCAAAACTAGGTTTCCTACAAAGCGCTCGTTCACGTGCCAAGGTGCGTCACTGGTTCTCTGAACAGAACGTGGATGACAGCATCGCGCAGGGTAGGACACTGCTCGATCGCGAGTTGGTGCGAGTCGGTGTGACAGACATCAATCAAGAGAAGCTCGCGCAGAAACTGAAATACAACAAATTGGATGATCTGCTTGCAGCACTTGGTCGTGGCGAAATCACCCCGCGTCGCGTCGGCTTAGCTATCGGGCAAGAAGCGCCCATGAATGCGCCGCGCGCGAGCACGCAGACCATCGCGACATCGGACGGCAACGTGGTGATCGAAGGCGTGGGCAATCTGGTGAGTCGTACCGCGAAGTGTTGCAGCCCCGCCAAGGGAGACGACATCATCGGTTACGTCACCCGCGACCGGGGTATCACCATCCATAGGCGCGATTGCCCCTTCATGCAGCGCGTGCCGGAAGAGCGCGAGGACAGATTGCTCGAAGCAAGATGGGCAGCCAAAACGAATTGATCGGCTACGCCAACAACGCATCAAATAGGTAACGACCCATGCATGCCATCATCACCGCCACCGACCTAGTCAAACAATATCCCGGCGTGCGCGCCGTGGATGGCATCAACCTCGCTATCCCACAAGGCATCTGCTTCGGACTGCTCGGCCCCAACGGTGCGGGAAAGACCACCACCATCGAGATGCTGGAAGGTATACACCAACCCACCAGCGGTGCGGTGCTTTACAAGGGTGAGCCGCTAGGAGTGCGTTACCGCGAAGAGGTAGGCATCCAGTTCCAGCACACGGCGTTGCAAGATTTCCTGACGGTGCGCGAGACGCTTAAATTCTTCGAGCGCCTTTATGCGGAGACACTCCCTATAGCCGAAGTCATCGAGCTTTGTTCACTCACCGACATCTTGGATAGAGACACGCGCAAACTCTCGGGCGGTCAACGCCAGCGCTTGTTGCTTGGTCTTGCGCTCATCAACGATCCAGACCTCATCTTTCTAGATGAGCCCACGACCGGTCTCGACCCACAAGCGCGTCGTAACTTCTGGGACTTGGTGAAGCTGGTGAAATCGCGCAACAAGACCATCGTACTCACCACGCACTACATGGAAGAGGCGTACGCGCTGTGCGACGAGATCGCCATCATGGATAAAGGGCGCATCGTGTCGCAGGGCACACCGGAACAATTACTGAAAGAACATTTTGGCGATGTCGTGTTGCAGATACCGGGTGACGATGCGGGCGGGAAGTTGATGCAGATGGATATCGGCGCCGTACCAGCGGGCGAGCTGTTCGAGATCAAGACCAACCGCCTGCACCACACCTTGCAACAGCTCATGGACAACGGCATCAATCTGGACAGGTTGCGCATTCGCGCGTGGACGCTGGAAGACTTGTTCATCAACGTCACAGGCAAGGAGCACAAGCTATGAAGAAGTTCCTCGCCGTCCTACATGCTCGCAACATGGAATTCCTGCGTGATCGTTCCGCGCTGGTGTGGAACCTCGCCATGCCGTTCATGTTGGTGTTCGGTCTTGCGTTCACTTTCTCTGGCGGCAACAAAGACATCTACAAGATCGGTGTCGTGGGAAGCATCGAACAATTGACGCAAGCTGCGCCAAAATTGCCGACCACGCAGCACCTGCAATTCATCCCTTACGACGACCTTGATACCGCTATCAACAAGGTGAAGCATCACCAGATGGACATGCTCATCGACGTGAGCTCTGCGCCCAAATATTGGGTCAACACCAGCTCACCTAACGGCTACCTGTTGGAGCGCATCATCTGGGGAGTGGGGGCGGACAAGTTCGAGCGGCAAGCGGTGGAAGGTGCGGAGATACGTTATGTGGACTGGTTCCTGCCCGGCATCCTAGGCATGAACATGATGTTCGCCTGCCTGTTCGGCGTGGGCTTCGTCATCGTGCGTTATCGCAAGAACGGGTTCTTGAAACGACTCAAAGCCACGCCGCTGGGCGCTTTCCAATTTCTCTTCGCACAACTCATCTCGCGCTTGTTGCTGGTCGTTGTCATCACCACCATCGTGTATGTAGGGTGCGACTTCTTCATCGACTTCAACATGCAGGGTTCGTATGGCACGCTGTTACTCGTCACCACATTAGGCGCGATGAGCCTCATCTCCATCGGTCTTTTAGTTGCCGCGCATACCGCGAGCGAAGAGTTGGCGGGCGGCATGTTGAACATCGTGACATGGCCGATGATGCTGCTCTCGGGTGCGTGGTTCTCTTTGGAAGGCGCACAACCTTGGGTGCAGAACATCGCCGAGATATTCCCCCTCACCCACATGATCTCCGCCACCCGCAGCATCATGAACGAAGGTGCGACCCTAGCGCAGGTGATGCCGGATGTCTGGGTGCTCTCGCTGACCAGTGCGGTGTTCTTGGCGATCGGAGCATTTGTGTTTAAATGGGAATGATATGTATGACTGTCACAAATTTGTGACAGTGTAGTTCTCGATCCGCTCCTCAATATTGAGATAGTTCGCTCTCCGCAGATAATTAAATAGGTATATATATGGCTATAAGCTGGCGTGAACAATTAAGTGTCGGGAATAACGTGATCGATTCGGATCACAAACATCTTTTCGACATCCTTAATAGGATCGAAAAGAGTATGTTGGAAAAGAATCGACATGAGTTGACCGCAGAGCTAGAAGAGCTGACGCGATACTCGTTACTTCATTTCGAAAGAGAAGAAAAGATCGCACAAGCTGCTGGATATACTCAGGTGCCGAACTTGAATCTTTCTCATAAATCGTTGATGACACGACTAGATCAGATGAGAGCGAAATTTGATGTGGCGGGATCGGATTGGTCATCAGAAGCGACAGAGGACTTTTCTCAATTCTTGAGAACATGGCTTATCGATCATGTCATAAAAGAAGATCTATTAATGAAGCCGGTTCTTCAGCGGCTCTCCCCTGCCTTCGATCCTAGATAGTTTTTCTGAGTGAATCCATCACCATCGCTTCATCGAGCGGTTATCCTAACTCCTCGTCAATTTATTAGTACGTCAAAGACACTGAAAGTCCAACCCCGTTATCTGCGCTACTGTCGGTGAATCCCTGCATCACATAACCGCGTAAATAGAGGTCGTCGCTCAGGCGATGACTCGCATAGATCGAGGCATCCTTTTGCTCGCTACCTGTCACAGAGGCTTGCTGTGCGTAGCGATAATCCACGCCGATGCTGGTGGCGTCGCTCAGACTGTAGCTGGTGCCGATCGCGCCAAAGAATACGTTGCTCATCGGTGTCGTACTAGAACTACCAACCACTTCGTAGCCGATGGAGAGGCTGGGGGACAGGTCGCCGATCTGAGTGTAGGAATACAACTGTAGCGAATAATCATTCAAGCCCGTCCCGAAAGATTTGTTCGCGGTGCCGAATTTGATGCGGCCGGTCAGGCCCAAGCCGGTATCCGCATCATCATTCATATAAAGATCGTAGCTCGCCATGGTGACGATATCGCCTAAGCCTGTTTGGGTGGTGCGGGTCTTTGTCGTAGTCGTGGTGGTGGTCGTCGTAGCACGTCGACCGCCAGTTCTACCGCTGACGGTGACATCACCTTCCCCTGTCACGATGAGATAAGGTACGGTCAATCTGAGTGACCAATCACCCCTCTCGTAGTTGGCGGTGACGGGGATGGAGGTCGTGTTGGTGGTCGCGGTGGTGCCATATTTGCCTGTGCTGTAATCAAAGCCAGTGCTCAATGTGAGATACGACTCATCATCTGCGTGTGCTACGGCCGAGACTAGTGATGCAGCGAACATCGTTGCGACCATCATCTGGATGTCTTTACGTTTCATACCATTCTCCTTGTTATATCAGCGGCCACGGCCGCCACCTCTATGTGCTGCGCCTCTACTATCCATGCGGGATGCATTGCGTTCTGCTCGAGCGCGATACCCTTGTCCATAACCACTGCGCGCCTTGTCATCGGTAGGGAGCGCAGATGAATTCTCATCCTTTGGCTTCTCCGCGTTGTTTTGTAGAGATGGGTTAGCTTGCTCGATCTGACGATGCAGTTGTGCGCGGTACGCTTCATACTCTTGTGGTGTCATCGTGTGACTGGGCACCAGCGCGGAAGCATCCCGCACTTCCGCGCTGGCAGTCGAGATACCCAGTGTCAAGAGTAGCGACAGGGTGATGAGAAGGGATTTTGAATCGCGCATGTGATCCTCACTTATATTAAAAGCCCGCAATGTCGTAAGAGTCAGTGCGGGCTGTCGCTAGCGGACTCAGCGTCCCTTGCCTTGTCCTGCTCCGCCACCTTGTGCGCCGCTGGCGCCGCGTTGTGAACCAGAGGCAGAGCCGTCACGTGCCTTGGTGCCCTTGCCTTTGTTCGCATTCCCGCCGGAGGCGCGCATCGCCGCACGTTGTTCTGCGGTCATCTCTGCTTGCTTCTCTGCGCGATAGGCTTCGCGTTGCTCTTGTGTCATGTTTGCGGTCTCAGCACGATGTTGCTCGCGCACTGTCGCTGGATCTTGTACGGGAGTGACAGGGGTGTCGGCTGCGAATGAAGCACCTGCAGCGACCAAGCCCATTGCCAATAAAGTGTTAAGAAGCATTGATTTCGTTTTCATGATGATCTCCTAAGTATTGAGTGTTTGAACAAGATCAGGTTGCTTGCCTGACGAGTGCATAGTGCGCTTGAGGCGTTACCAAGGAATTTCCGGTCTGCATCAATTTGTAACGATGTGTTACTGAGAGAGTTTTGAGATTCACCATCGGGTATAGTTAACCCTATGGATGACAAACGAATATTGGTCGTTGATGACGATGCGGGACTACGTGAGCTGTTGCAGGAGTATCTGTCTGCACAAGGTTATCAAGTCGCTACGGTCGCTGATGGAGTGAGCATGGATGCCCACTTGGCGAAGCAAGCGGCAGATATCGTCATTCTCGATCTGATGTTACCCGGAGAGGATGGATTGTCGCTAGCACGCAGATTGCGCGCTAAAGGTGACTTGCCTATCCTCATGCTCTCGGCGCGAGGGGAGGATGTGGATCGCATCATCGGCTTGGAGGTGGGGGCGGACGACTATCTGGCCAAGCCTTTCAATCCGCGTGAACTGTTGGCGCGCATCCGTGCTTTGTTAAGACGTAATGACAAGACGAACAAGCCTAGCGAGACAAGCAAACCAGAAGAACATCGTTTTGGCACATTCCTGCTCAATATGGATTCACGTGACCTGCATCAGGGCGCCGTGAACATCCCGTTGACGGCAGGCGAGTTCAATCTATTGCGTATCTTCGTCGAGCATCCGAATCGGGTCTTGAGTCGGGACAACATCATGGACATGTTGAAGGGATATGAACGTTCTCCATTCGATCGCAGCATCGATGTGCGCGTGACGCGACTGCGCCGCAAGATAGAGAAGGATGCCAGCGCCCCTGAATACATCCGCACCGTTTGGGGTGAAGGTTACCTGTTCGTACCTGGGAGCTAGTCATGGCAAGCGAGAAAGCTTCCCGCTCATTGCTACGCAGTACGGCCACGACGGTCGCCCTCGCGCTGTTCCTGTTCCAGTTCATCTTGATCGCCGCCACAGTGAACTACGTCATGCTGCCCATGGCAAAACGTTCTGCCGACGATCTTTCTGCCTTGCTGGTGTTGTCTGCCCAGACTTGGGTGGAACTGCCTCCCGAGACACGTAAGGATCTCGAATTGGAATTGATACGCAAGCATCGATTCATGTTGTTCGATGATGTCGCACCGCTCCCGCCAAGAGAGGATTTCTTTCCGTATCTGAATCTGTTGGATGCAGCCCTTTCCGCGCGGACGGGGGTGCCGATCTCTGTCAAAGTGACGCAGGTGGATACCACTTGGTTCTGGGCAGAGATACCGACCGGAGGCAGGTTGATCCGGATCGGATTCCCTAAAGAGCGCATGAACATCGATCCGCCAAAGATGTTGTTGTGGGCATTGGTCTCTATGGTCGTACTGACATTGTTCACCGCATTCGTGCTGGCGCGACGCATCTCCGAACCGCTCTCCGAACTGTCGTTGTCGGCAAAGCGCATTGGTGCGGGCGAGCTACCAGAGTCACTTCCGCACACGAATATCGAAGAGTTATCGGGTCTGGCGCGCACCTTTAATCAGATGGCGTTCCAAGTGCGCGAACTGATGGCCAACCGCACCGTCATGTTGGCGGGGATCTCCCACGACTTGCGCACACCGCTGGCAAGGATGCGGCTGGCGATCGAGATGTTGCCGCAAGACACTGACCCAAAGCAGATCGCACGTCTTCAGCATGACATCGAATATATGGATCGGCTCATCGGCGAGTTCTTGGCATTGAGTCGTGACATGCAAAAGGAGGCTGCCGAACAGATCGACATCACCGGCCTGCTGCAAGAGCTGGCGGAAGATATGAGAGAGCAAGGCGCGCAGATCGAATGGCAAGCAACGGGACATGTCCTACGTTCGGTCGGCCCAGTCTCGCTACGTCGCGTCCTGAGCAACCTGCTCGGCAATGCCCATCGTTATGGAGCAGGAAGTCCCATCGAGATGGAATTGGAAGCGAACGAGACATCCACCATCGTGCGTATCTTGGATAGAGGGCCCGGCATCCCCGCGTCGGAAGCAGAGAAAGTGTTCCGCCCCTTCTATCGCTTGGAATCCTCGCGCAGTCATGCGACGGGGGGTACGGGCCTGGGCCTAGCTATCACGCGCCAACTTTGCGATGCCAATGGATGGATTGTTGAATTATTGCCACGTGTCGGCGGTGGTACTGAAGCGCGCTTGAGTATCTTGAAGTAGTGGCATGTGCAATATCTCGAGTCGTTGTGGTCGTGTTTAAGTAGTGGGCTTGAAATAACCCCATCAATATTCAGGTCGCCGCAAGTTGGATTCGCAGTGAAAGTTCGATAATATCTATTCACAACCACGATATTTGAGCCGTTCCAATGTTCATCGCACTGAGTCAATTCACTGTAATGCCAGGCATGGGAGATGAAGTGCTCAATGCATTTTTGTCTCGTCCACATCTTGTGGACAACGCACCCGGCTACAAAAAGATGGAAGTGCTTAGGCCGCAGAACAACTCCGATGAATTCTGGTTGATGACATGGTGGGTGGATGAGAGATCCTATTCTGATTGGCACCATAGCCACGCTTATCGCGAATCGCACAATCTGATGCCCAAAGGGCTCAAGTTGGTTCCTGGGACGTCGAAGGTCACCTTCTTAGAAAAAGTCTGCGAATAGATCTACCCAATGAGCCACCGTTCGACCCAATTTTCAGAAACGGACATTCAAGCGTTCTTGAAGGTTCGTGAGGTGGCGATTGACCAAGTGTGCAAGCGCTTCTATGAGGTCTATCCTGACCTGCTTCCGACGTTTGGAGCAAGGGGTGTTGAAGCGACACGTGAAGACATAGGCTACACCTTGGACTTTCTGCGACCTGCGCTTGAATTCGGCTATATCAAGCCATTTGTTGATTATCTGTTCTGGCTCACAGAGGTGCTGACTACACGAGGTGTCTCAGCGCAGCATGTGCTCACCATGCTCGACTGGCTTGCTGAGTGCTTTGAGGCGGAAATGGGAAATGAGCAAGGAGCTACGATCGCTGCGCTCTTAAGGTCAGCAAAGGCAGATGTGATCTCAAAGCAGAGGGTCGCGTCAGGAATCGATGAGCACATGCCAGTAGCTTGGCCTGAATATGTCGATCTTGAGAAAGCCTTGTTGAAGGGCGACCTGCGAAGTGCGAAAGAGATCTTTGATAAACGCACTGCTGAGGGGAATAGCTTGCTAGAGATCGAATTGCATTTGGTGCAGCCGGCGCTCTATCAAGTGGGAAGAGATTGGCAACAGAACAAAGTCACTGTCGCACAGGAGCATCTGGCTACCTCAACGGCCATAACCCTTATGGCACAGGAATTCACCCGAACCAAACGTGGCGTTCCGAATGGAAAAAAAGTCATCTGTGCCTGTGTGAAAGGTAACAACCATGCGGTCGGTATCCGCATCGTTGCAGATGCTTTCGAGTTGAATGGTTGGGAAGTGCTGTTTTTAGGTAAGGATGTGTCATCACAAGACCTGATTGAAAGAACGCGGGCATTCGAACCACATTTGATCTGCCTGTCTGTGTCGATCGCAGAGCATCTGCAAGTAGCCAAATCAACCATCAAGAGTCTCCATATGACTTTCGCTGAGAAAGTACCGGCGATCATGCTAGGAGGGTTGGCCGTGAATGCACATACTCCATTAGCTCAGGTGGTCGGTGCAGATCTGTTTGCGCCCGATGCTAAGAAAGCATTGG
>JAVBYP010000072.1 GCA_030823965.1 Sideroxydans sp. | reverse complement strand
GGAGAATGCGCGTGGCGCGACATGGCGCGCCAACACGGCGCAGCAAGTGAAACGCTTCCTATCAGCAGAAGATGCAGCGTTACTGGAAAGCGAAGTCGCTCTGCATGCCAACTTCCCCAGCGACAACCTGCCGCGCGGCGTCATCCATGGCGACCTGTTCCGCGACAATGTGTTGATGGACGGGGAACGCGTCGGCGGCCTCATCGATTTCTATTTCGCCTGCAACGATGCCTTCGTCTATGACTTGGCGATCACGCTGAATGACTGGTGCATGGGGACCGATCAGAAACTCGATACAGCGCGTACGCAAGCCATGCTGAAGGCTTATCAGTCAGTGCGTCCCCTCACCCAAGCCGAGATCGATATTTGGCCGATGACGCTACGCGTCGCCGCACTGCGCTTCTGGATATCGCGCCTGTTCGACCTGCATCTCCCGCGCGATGGCGAGATGGTGACGCCGCACGACCCCGATCATTTCAAACGCATCCTGAAGAATCACATCGCCTCCGTTCAACCTATACAGACTTAAGAGAATTCGAATGGAAATCAAAAAATTCACTGCAGCCCGTGGCTGGACTTGGATCAAGCAAGGCTACCAACTCATCATGGTCAGCCCTATCCTCGCCATCGCCACCTCCTTGATCGGCGCACTGGCGATCGTCCTCGCGATGGTGATCCCACTCATCGGCCCTCTACTCGCCGTCATCCTCATGCCCCTCATGCTGGCGGGTTACATGCGCATCTGCCGCGCGCTGGAGGAGAACGAAGAGGTCGAATTGACCGACTTGTTGGCAGGTTTCAAGAAGAACACACCCGCTCTCGTTTCACTGGGTGCATTCCTGATGATGGGCATGTTGCTCGCCTCAGCAGTGATGGTGTTCGTGGGTGGCGATCAACTCACCACCTTGATGGAACAAGTGCGCGCCACTGACGATCCGCAAGTGTTGATGGATGCGCTAAGCACCGCAGGTAGCGGAGTGGCGCTGGCCATATTGCTGGGATTCTCCTTGGTGTTGATGCTCATCGTGGCGTGGCAATATGCCCCCATGCTGGTGTTCTTCAGCGATGTGCCACCTCTCATGGCTTTGCGCGACAGTTTCGTCGGCACCCTACGCAACATCGTTCCCTATACGGTGTACAGCCTCATCATGCAACTGGTCGCGCTGATGTTAGGCATCTTGCCGTTCGGTATCGGCATGATCCTACTGTTACCACTCGGACTGACTTCGCTCTACGTGAGCTACCGCAACATCTTCCCGTGGTTGGATGAGCCTGTGGTCGTCGCTGCGGCAGTTGATTCTGAAAATATAGGTACACCACAATGAAGATCCAAGCGACCGCGATCGAGCGTAAGCAAGCGCAGAACCCGCACAACCTCTTCGTTGGAGGTGTGTTTGCTTTCGACCTGTTGATGACACCCGCCGTGCTGGGTCTGAAGATCGGCATGATCGGACTACTCATCCCGTTGATCTGCTCGGGCAGTCTGCTTGCCTACATCTATCTGCGCAGTCGCAAACAAACGAGCTGGTTCGTGGACATGCACTGGCGTTTGAGTTGGAATCGTAGCCGCTTGTTACTCCTGGGCTATGCGATATCTGCTTTTCTGGTATTGATCGCATGGCTACTCAGCATGCTCTCCAGCGACCCGCACATGGCGAGCATCATCTGGACTGCGCTCACGCGTATCGCCCTGATGCCTACCCTGATCTTCGTGTTATTCACCTCAGTGCTGGAAGCCGGTGCGATCGCTCAGGCCACCAATGGAGAAGTACCAGACAAACTGGCAGCGAAGTACCCGCCGCCAGCTGAGTTGATCAAGCCTTAAATTCGTCGAAGGCGTGTAACACTTCACCCGCATACATCAACGATGGTCCGCCGCCCATGTACACCGCGACGGATAACATCTCATTGACTTGCTCTCGTGTCGCACCCAGACGCACCAAAGCTCTGACGTGATACGCGATGCAACCCTCGCAACGGGTAGAGACCGCGATAGCCGTCGCGATCAATTCTTTATCCAAAGCGGAAATGACACCTGCCGTCATAGCGGCCTTGGACATCGAATCGAAGCCTGTCATCACTTCAGCGGATTCTTTTCGAAAAGCGCCCAAGGGTGGATTGAGATGTTGGATCAGTTCTTTGTACGACTTGCTCATGGGGCTTTCCTTTGTGAGTTGTATTGCAGGCGCGTATATTAGTCTTCGCTGATATTCATATCAAGTGGTCGAGCGAAATACCGCCGCTTGACCGTGATATCGGCCTGCCTCATCGAGTAGATTCCACACTGTCGTATCGGTGATCATGAAGCGTCGACCGCTCTTGGCGATACGCATGCCAGAGTAGCCATCCACATAACCTTGCTGAGTGACCTTCTCTAGCAACATCACCCGCGCATCCTGTGCCATCGGCTCTGCGGACAAGCGGGAGGGCAATCGAGCGAACTCATCCTCGTTCATCTCGAACAGTTGCAACGCCAAACGATTGCCATAGAAGAAGATAGGATCGACTTCCGTGCCGTGCGCCACGATGGCGCGCGGCGCTTCCCATATGGCAGTGCGCAACGCGTTCGCATCAGTTGGCACAGTGGGGATGAGCGGCTTGCCGGTGAGCCGCTGATAGCTCTCAACGATCAGCCGTAGCGTGGCATCAGAGGGCTTCGAGCTTGGCATATTCGAGTGCCAGCCATTTGCTGCCAGCGCGTTTGAAATTCACTTGCACACGGCCTTCCGTGCCGCTGCCTTCGCTGCCCGTCACCACGCCCTCGCCGAACTTCTGATGGAACACTCGCTGTCCGATACGCCACATCGCACTCGGTGCAGGCGGCGCTTTCTCCATAGGTACGGCGTTGAACGCTTTGGTGTAGCTGTTCGTCTCATAGCTGCTGGACTGGAACGATGAGCTTGCGCTGTAGCGCGGTGTGATCCAATGCAGTAATTCCTCCGGCAACTCACGCATGAAACTGGATACGCGGCTGTAGTGTGTCTGCCCGTGCAACATGCGACGTTGCGCGAAGGTGAGATACAGACGGCGCCGCGCGCGCGTGATGGCCACGTACATCAGGCGCCGCTCTTCATCGAGGTCGTTATTGTCGATACTGTTCTGGTGCGGGAACAGGCTCTCTTCCAAGCCGGTGATGAACACGGTGTGGAACTCCAATCCCTTGGCCGCATGCACCGTCATCAGATGCAGCGCGTCATCACCATCTCCCGCTTGATGCTCTCCCGATTCCAGCGAAGCATGGGTAAGGAATGCAGTGAGGCTGTCGTCTTCATTCTCATGCACGAACAAGGTGGCGGAGTTGATGAGTTCGTTCATGTTCTCCAAACGCTCTTCCGCTTCGCGACGTTTGGACGCGACCGCCTTCTCACCCTCGTAATGCGCCACCAAGCCGCTGTGGTGCAGCACATGCTCCATGATCTCCGGCAGCGGCAGACCTGCGATGCCACTGCGCAGGGATTCGATGAGGCCTACGAAGGCAGTCACCTTGCCGCCTGCACGGGCGGCGGCATCCCATAGGGTCGTGTTGTTGATGCGTGCCGACTCTTGCAACTGCTCGATGCTGCGCGCACCGATGCCACGCGTGGGGAAGTTGATGATACGCAGCAGCGCGTTGTCATCATCCGTGTTCTCCATCAAGCGCAGATAAGCCAAGGTGTGCTTGATCTCTTGCCGCTCGAAGAAGCGCAAACCGCCATACACACGGTAGGACAACCCCGCCGATACCAGTGCATGTTCCAGCACGCGCGACTGTGCATTGGAGCGATACAGCAGAGCCATCTCGGTCAGCTTCACCCCTTCGCGCTTGAGTTCTTGGATCTCCTCGACGATGAATCGCGCCTCATCCACATCGGTCTCTGCTTCATACACACGCAACTGCTCGCCGCCGTTCTCGGAGGTCCACAGATTCTTGCCGAGGCGATTCTTGTTGTTGCTGATGAGTGCGTTGGCCGCATCGAGGATGTTGCCGTGCGAGCGATAGTTCTGCTCCAGCTTGATGACGTTCTCCACATGGAAGTCGCGCAACAGCTCTTGCATGTTGCCCACGTTCGCGCCGCGGAAGGCATAGATGGATTGATCGTCGTCGCCCACCGCAAAGAGGGAGTTATTGCCACCTGCCAATAGTTTCAACCAGCGATATTGAAGCGGATTGGTATCTTGGAACTCATCCACGAGGATGTGTTTGAAGCGCTCCTGATAATGCTCGCGCAAGCCTTGATTGCGCGACAACAATTCGTAACAGCGCAACAACAACTCGGAAAAATCCACTACGCCTTCGCGCTGACATTGCGCATCGTATTCGGCGAACACTTCTACCTTGCGCTGAGTGAACTGATCGTAGGCTTCCACTTCATGCGCCCGCAGTCCTTGCTCTTTACTACCACTGATGAAATTCTGCACATCACGCGGGATGTACTTCTCTGGATCAAGATTCTGCGCCTTCATCACGCGTTTGATGGCGGATAGCTGATCGCCCGAATCAAGGATCTGAAAAGTCTGCGGCAGATTCGCCTCGCGAAAATGCGCGCGCAACAAACGATTACACAGCCCGTGGAAGGTGCCGATCCACATGCTGTTGATGTTGACAGGCAGCATGCTCGACAGGCGCGTCTTCATCTCCTTCGCCGCCTTGTTGGTAAAGGTCACCGCCAAGATACTGTGGGGGTTAGCTTGCCCTGTGCTGATGAGATAAGCGATACGCGTAGTGAGCACGCGCGTCTTACCACTTCCTGCACCCGCCAATATCAGCGCAGATTGAGTAGGCAGTTCGACGGCGGCACGTTGTTCGGGATTTAGACCGGAAAGAAGAGCAGGATTCATCTGCGAATTATCCCACACGCAAGGTTAATAAATTCGTATGCGCGCCTACCACTCCAAAGATTGGGAATGAAAACTGAGCTGCTTTGTTTGAATGACTGCCTCTGTAAAAGTTAACTTACTTAGAGGGTTGAAAATCGCTGTCATTTTTGGCGTGTCTTCTAAGTTGCTAACAACCACTACGCCATAGGCTTGTTTGTATTCTCTGGCTTTAGAGTGCTCATTCTCAGTCAGTCTGAAGGCCCCTTTTTTGGCTCTAACGCCTTTGACTTCCGCCAGAACATATTCATTTTCTAATTGAACTTGGAAATCGTAACCATCGCCAAATTTTCTAGCATCTTCAATTGATGCATTCTGGAACTGAGGGATAGTTCTGAAATTTTCCATGAAGAAAATTTCAGCCTCTTCGCCTGTTTCTTGGAGTTGTTTAAATTTGCTTTTTGTTATGGGGGGAATTGTCTTTTGGTCTGGCGTGCCGAGATGACCTTCACCAAGTAAATACATCTTAACTATCGCCGCAAAATCAGCGGCGCCTAGATTTCCAAATAAATGGTCGATAAATATTTTCCGGTGGATATACGCATCACCCTTTTGCCACCACCCTTTTCTCCCGTTCTCAAAGAATGGGTCGAACAAATCTTGTCGATTTTTAATAGTGCCCACGGTTTCAGCGATTCCTGCTCGAACAAAATATTCGTAGAGTGCTGTCTTGGTTTCCACTCCAAATTCCCGCGTGAAATCATTGTTGAATTTTGCCAATCCATAACCTATGAGGTTAAGAATCTCGTAATTCTTATGTTTACTCTCAGACATAGAGCACCTTCAGTGAAAACCATCCCTCTAAAGCAAAACGGGGAATCAAGCCAAGCCTGATTCCCCGTTCTGTCATTACTTTAAGTCTTACTTCTTTTTGTTCTGAATCATGTCGTGCATGATCGGCGACAGGATGATCTCCATCGCGTGGCTCATCTTGCCTCCTGGCACCACCATGGTGTTGGCTCGAGACATGAACGAGTTAGGGATCATGCTCAGGAAGTAAGGGAAATCGACACCCTTTGGATTACGGAAGCGGATCACCACGAAGCTCTCATCCGGTGTTGGGATGTCGCGTGCGATGAAAGGATTCGATGTATCCACGGTCGCCACACGTTGGAAGTTGATGTCGGTGTGGGTGAACTGTGGCGTGATGTATTTGATGTAATCAGGCATACGACGCATGATCGTATCGACTGTCGCTTCTGCTGAGTAGCCGCGCTCTGCCTTGTCGCGATGGATCTTTTGGATCCACTCGAGGTTGACCACCGGCACGACACCGATCGCCAAGTCCACGAAACGGCGAGCATCGATACCTTTGGATTCATCCATCGCCAAACCGTGCAGACCTTCGTAGAACAGCAGGTCAGAGCCTGACTCGATGTTCTCCCAAGGCGTGAACACACCGGGTGTCAGGTTGGTCAGGTTGAAGTGTTTGTTGTGCTCTACTGCCTCGGCTTCGCTGTGCACGTAGTAACGACGTTGGCACATGCCGGTCTCACCGTATTGCTTGAACATACCTTCGATCTTGTCGAAGTGGTTGGCTTCTGGGCCGAAGTGACTGAATGTGTTGTGACCGTTCTTAGCCGCCTCTGCTGCGGCAGCGCGGAATGCCATACGGTCCAAGCTGTGCAAGCTGTCGCCTTCAACGACAGCAGCCTTGATGCTCTCACGACGGAAGATGTTCTCGAACGCGCGCTTGACGGTAGTGGTACCAGCGCCGGAAGAACCGGTTACTGCGATGACTGGATGTTTGACTGACATAACGACCTCTCCTGAACGATTATTGATAATGATTATTAAAAATTTTGAGGCGCGATTCTACCCCAGTTTGGCTACCTAACGCGAGACGCCCGGATTTTCAGCCCCTAGATTGCCTTTGATCTGCGTCGCGAACTGCTCAGCTTGAGCATGACTTGGCCATTGCCCGATCTGTAACACATAGACCCAGCCACCATCTTGGGCCACAGGCTTCAACTGCACATCGTAGCCGACATCTCGCCATTGGTCGTAGGCCGCCAATGCGCTGGCTTGGTCAGGTGCGGTCAATAAGTCGACTTTCCATTTGCCACCGACTTGTGTGGCCGGTTGCGCAATGTCGGTCTCGGTCGCCCACTTACCCAGTTGTTCCGCATCGACCGGCCCCACAGGAAGCGGTGCAGTCCCTTTGGGCATCTTGTAGAACGACAGCGGTTGGTCCATCACGAACTCGTTATCGTCGGCTCCGACCACGGATATCTTGCCCTCGATCAGACACACCACCCCCATCTCATCACCGTCCTTGCCCCACACGTCTGTTCCACGTATGCCCACCGTAGCGCCTGCGACTTTGACGGTGACATCACGGCCTTTCAGCTTGGCGATGCTGGCAGTCGTGAAACGGAAAGCGCCCTTGGCGACATTCAAGACGGCGCGAAATAGGGTTTCCTCCTGCTTACTTTGCGCCAACCCCTCCAGCGTCAATGAGGCCTTCTCGCCCAACTTCACCGTGCTGCCATCGGCCGTCCGCACATAGATACGCGCATTCGTTCCCGTGATGAGGCGGTCACCGTTCTGCAATGACAGTCCTACGCGCAAGGGGCGCGTGGTATCGCCGCGTTGTAGCCAAGCCGGCATCTGCACCGCCTGTACCTGCGCATCCATCTCAGCGTGAGCTGGCATGGCAAGCAACATCAAGAGCAACCCTAGTTTCTTGTTCATATCCAGACCTCCTTGCATGCGCGAGGGGTGCATGTTGCCGCTATAATGCCGAACCCGCAAATTTCGCATCAGATCGAGTAGATATGCAGCCCAATTATTCTCCCAAAGACATCGAAGCAACAGCCCAACAGCAGTGGGAATCCACGCAGGCATTCGTCGCCAAAGAAGATAGCGACAAGCCAAAATACTATTGCCTGTCGATGTTCCCCTACCCTTCCGGCAAGTTGCACATGGGCCATGTGCGCAACTACACCATCGGCGACGTATTGAGCCGCTATCACCACATGAAGGGGTTCAACGTGATGCAGCCGATGGGCTGGGACGCATTCGGCCTGCCCGCCGAGAACGCCGCGATGGCCAACAACGTACCCCCCGCCGCCTGGACCTACTCCAACATCGAGTATATGAAGCAACAGTTGAAGGCACTGGGCTTGGGTGTCGATTGGACGCGTGAGGTGAAGACATGCACGCCAGAATATTACCGTTGGGAGCAATGGCTGTTCACCAAGCTGTTCAAGAAGGGCGTGATCTATAAGAAGACCTCGACCGTCAACTGGGACCCAGTGGACAACACCGTGCTGGCGAACGAGCAGGTCATCGACGGACGCGGTTGGCGTTCTGGCGCGCTGGTGGAGAAACGCGAGATACCGATGTATTTCTTCCGCATCACCCAATACGCTGAGGAGTTGCTGCAAGACCTCGACACCTTGACGGGCTGGCCTGAGCAGGTGAAGACCATGCAAGCCAACTGGATCGGCAAGAGCTATGGCGTGCGATTCGCCTTCCCACATGGCAAAGATGAGAAGTTGTGGGTGTACACCACCCGTGCCGACACCATCATGGGCGTGACTTTCGTCGCCGTG
>JAVBYP010000211.1 GCA_030823965.1 Sideroxydans sp. | reverse complement strand
CGTTCAAGTTTGTTATGGTCAACAAAGTCCCGACATCGCCCAAGGCGTAGACAAAGCCTACGACGACACACTCGATCAAGGCGCGGGCGACCAAGGCTTGATGTTCGGCTACGCGTGCCGCGAGACCGACACTCTGATGCCGCTCCCCATCTACCTGTCACACCGCATCGTCGAGCGCCAAGCACAACTGCGCCGCGATGGCCGTTTGAATTGGCTACGTCCCGATGCGAAATCGCAAGTCACCATCAAGTACGTGGACGACAAGCCTTTCAGCATCGACACCGTGGTGCTTTCCACACAGCACACACCCGAGATGACACTTGAGCAGATTCGTGAAGCCGTGATCGAAGAGATCATCAAGCCGGTATTGCCGAAAGAACTCATCAAAGGCGACATCAAATATCTGGTGAACCCGACTGGTCGCTTCGTCATCGGCGGCCCACACGGTGATGCGGGTTTGACTGGCCGTAAGATCATCGTCGACACCTACGGCGGCGCAGCCCCACACGGTGGAGGCGCTTTCTCCGGCAAAGACCCCTCCAAGGTCGACCGCTCTGCCGCTTACGCCGGACGTTATGTAGCGAAGAACATCGTCGCTGCTGGCTTGGCCGACAAATGTTTGGTGCAGATCTCCTACGCCATCGGCGTGGCACAACCCACCAGCATCATGGTCACCACTTACGGCACAGGCAAAGTCTCCGACGAGAAGATCACCGAACTGGTCAAACGTCACTTCGACCTGCGTCCAAAAGGCATCGTGCTGATGCTCGATCTGTTGCGTCCTATCTATCAAAAGACGGCAGCCTATGGTCACTTTGGTCGTGAAGAGCCTGAGTTCAAATGGGAAAGTACTGACAAAGCAGCCGCGCTCCGCGCGGATGCAGGGCTGTAAGCCCCTCCCTGAAAGGGTTTGTCAGGACTTCGGCGAAGACTAACATCGCATGCGATGTTAAGCCGCGCAGCGGTGGTCGTAGCCAAAACACTGATAAGGCGTCAGCACTTAAGTGCTGACGCCGGACTGTAATTCGTAACACCCACCCTCCGAGGGGTGCTGCAGCGGGACAGGACACAGTCCCCCGTCAGGCTCGGAGATCGTGGTTCACATGTATCAACTGCACCCATTCATTAACTTTTTAGATGAATGGAGTGCTTTATGACTACTAGTAATTTCACCGACTATATCGTCGCCGACATGTCCCTCGCTGCTTGGGGACGCAAAGAACTCGCGATCGCAGAGATCGAGATGCCTGGCTTGATGGCTATCCGCAACGAATACGCCGCGACTCAACCGCTGCGTGGCGCTCGCATCACAGGCTCGTTGCACATGACCATCCAAACTGGCGTATTGATTGAAACGCTGACTGCTTTGGGCGCACAAGTGCGTTGGGCTTCTTGCAACATCTACTCCACACAAGACCACGCTGCCGCGGCTATCGCCGCGACCGGCACGCCAGTGTTCGCGGTCAAAGGCGAAAACTTGACCGAGTACTGGGACTACACACACCGCATCTTCGAATGGGCGGATGGTGGTTACTCCAACATGATCTTGGATGATGGCGGTGATGCCACTCTGTTGCTGCATCTGGGTGCGCGTGCTGAGAAAGACGCATCCCTGTTGAGCAATCCTGGCTCTGAAGAAGAGATCTGCTTGTTCAACTCCATCAAAGCCAAGCTGGCGGTGGACAAGACTTGGTACTCAGTACGTCTAGCTGCAGTGAAGGGCGTGACTGAAGAGACCACCACCGGCGTGCATCGTTTGTATCAGATGTTCGAGCGCGGCGAATTGAAATTCCCAGCGATCAACGTGAATGATTCCGTGACCAAGTCCAAGTTCGACAATCTGTATGGCTGCCGCGAATCTTTGGTGGATGCGATCAAGCGCGCGACCGACGTGATGGTGGCAGGCAAGATCGCTGTCGTTGCAGGTTATGGCGACGTGGGTAAAGGTTCTGCTCAAGCGCTACGTGCACTGTCCGCCCAAGTTTGGGTGACCGAGATCGACCCGATCTGCGCATTGCAAGCTGCGATGGAAGGCTACCGCGTGGTGACCATGGATTACGCCTGCGAACACGGCGACATCTTCGTGACAGCGACTGGTAACTACCATGTCATCACCCACGATCACATGAAGAAGATGAAGAACCAGGCCATCGTGTGCAACATCGGCCACTTCGACAACGAGATCGACGTCGCATCCCTCAAGCAATACAAGTGGGACAACATCAAACCGCAAGTCGACCACGTCATCTTCCCTGACGGCAAAAAGATCCTGTTGTTGGCCGAAGGTCGCTTGGTGAACTTGGGTTGCGGCACAGGCCATCCTTCTTACGTGATGTCTTCTTCATTCGCCAACCAAACTATCGCGCAGATCGAGTTGTACACACGCACCCAAGACTATCCGATCGGCGTTTACACCTTGCCGAAGCACTTGGATGAGAAGGTCGCACGTTTGCAACTGACCACCTTGAACGCGCAGTTGAGCACCTTGACTGACCAGCAAGCGGCTTACATCAGCGTAGCGAAGGAAGGTCCGTACAAGGCCAACCACTACCGTTATTGATCAGGTAGTTGCAGGTATGATGGCGAGGGGCGGACCTAAGGTTCGCCCCTCTTAACTTAATAAAGAAAAATGCTGCTACGACTCCTATTCATCTGGACTCTCAATTCTTTAGCACTGTTCGCCGTTGCGAACCTAGTGCCGGGTATCCATGTGACCGGCTTCATGGCGGCCGTCATCGCCGCCTTCGTGCTCGGATTGGTCAATACACTCATCCGCCCGATCTTCTTGATACTCACCCTGCCTGTCACAGTCATCACCTTAGGACTGTTCATCTTCGTCATCAACGGACTGATGTTCTGGTTCGCAGGTTCGATCTTGAAAGGCTTCGTGGTCGATAGTTTTTGGTATGGCGTCTTGGGCGCAGTGTTGTACAGTATTTTTTCATGGGCGCTGAGTTCTGCTGCCGCACAAGTAATGAGGAAAAAGATATGAGTCTTCCCCCCATCAGTTTCGAATTCTTCCCACCGCAGACACCCGAAGGTGCTGAGAAGCTCACCGCAGCGCGCAAACGTTTGGCTGCGCTGAAACCGGAGTTCTTCTCTTGCACGTTTGGTGCAGGTGGCTCCACGCAGGACCGCACGCTGGACACCATCCAACTCATCCACGCCGAAGGACACCAAGCCGCACCGCATCTTTCCTGCGTCGGCGGCACGCGCGAGAACATCAGCGCGCTACTGAATACTTACAAAGAGATGGGCATCAAACGTATCGTCGCCTTGCGCGGCGACCTGCCCTCCGGCATGGCCAGCATCGGCGAGTTCCACTATGCCAACGAGTTGGTGTCGTTCATTCGCGCGCAGACTGGCGAACACTTCCACATCGAAGTCGCCGCGTACCCTGAGTTCCACCCGCAAGCCAACTCGGCACGCGAGGACATGCTCAACTTCAAGCGCAAGATCAACGCCGGCGCCAACTCCGCCATCACGCAATATTTCTACAATGCCGATGCTTACTTCCGCTTTGTGGACGAGACACGCAAGCTCGGCGTCACCGCACCCATCGTGCCGGGCATCATGCCTATCGTGCGTTACTCACAGCTCGCGCGCTTCTCCGACACCTGCGGTGCAGAGATCCCTCGCTGGATGCGCAAGACGATGGAAGGTTACGGCGACGATGTGGAATCGGTGCAAGCCTTTGGTCGTGATGCCGTCACTCAGCTTTGCGAGAAGCTCATCGCTGGTGGCGCACCTGCTTTGCACTTCTACACACTCAACCAAGCGAATGCCTCCATCGATATCTTGAATCGACTCGGCTATCGCGCGTAAATCAAAATGAAGACACCTGAACTCTTATTGCCAGCCGGCACTCTCGACAAGATGCGCACTGCCTTCGCCTTCGGGGCAGATGCGGTGTATGCCGGACAGCCACGCTATTCGCTACGCGCGCGCAACAACGAGTTCAAGATGGAAGAATTACGTATCGGCATCGAAGAAGCTCATGCGTTGGGCAAGAAACTGTTCGTCGCCAGCAACCTGATGCCACACAACGCCAAGGTGAAGACTTACATGGCGGACATGGAACCTGTCATCGCCATGAAACCGGATGCGCTCATCATGGCCGACCCCGGTCTGATCGCCATGGTGCGCGAACGTTGGCCTGAGCAGGAGATCCATCTTTCCGTGCAAGCCAACACCGTCAACTACGCGGCAGTGAAGTTCTGGAAATCACTCGGCCTGTCTCGCGTCATCTTGTCGCGCGAGTTGTCGCTGGATGAGATCGCCGAGATACGCCAAGAGTGTCCTGATATGGAGTTGGAAGTGTTCGTGCACGGCGCGTTGTGCATCGCTTACTCGGGTCGTTGCCTGCTGTCTGGCTATTTCAACCACCGCGACGCGAACCAAGGTACATGCACCAACTCCTGTCGCTGGGATTACAAAGTGGATAGCGCCATCGAAGACGGCACAGGCCATATCGAAAAGATCGACTTCGATTTCGACAAAGCATTGAGCGACAGCGCGCTGTCCGATTGCGGCTCACAACCACGCCACCCAGAGGCCGACAAGGTTTACGTCATCTCGCGCCAAGACCATCCGGGCGAACTCATGCCTGTGTTGGAAGACGAACATGGCACCTACATCATGAACTCGAAAGACCTGCGCGCTGTCGAGCATGTCGAGAAGCTCGCCAAGATCGGTATCGACTCACTCAAGGTAGAAGGCCGTACCAAATCCATCTACTACGTGGCACGTACGGCACAGGTGTATCGCCAAGCCATCGACGATGCCGTCGCTGGCCGTCCCTTCAATCTGGAACTGCTAGGCGCACTGGATGCACTGGCCAACCGTGGCTACACCGACGGCTTCTACGAACGCCACCACACCCACGAGCAACAGAATTACATGCGCGGCCACTCCGAGAGTTTCCGCCAGCAATACGTCGGCGACATCGTGGCCTGCGCGAATGGCATGGCCGAGATCGACGTGAAGAACAGATTCTCTGTCGGCGACAAGCTGGAGATCATCCATCCTGCAGGTAACAGCATCGTCGAACTGAAAGAGATGCGCAGCATGGAAGGTAGCCCCATCGTCGTCGCACCAGGAAGCGGACATCGCGTGCGCATCCCCTTGCAAGGCGAACTATCAAAAGGCATGGTGGCTAGGTTCGTGTAAAACGGGCCTTTGCATCGCAACCTTATGTCTCCTAGGGATCAGATGGCCTCATGGTTTCAAAACTTCAATAAGCGCTTCCGCTTCACGCTCGGCGGCACCGCCTTCATCCTCGCTTTCGCAGCGATCAATTCCACCTTGTATCAGCTTCCTCTTTACAGCTTCGCCTTCAGCGAACTGGAGGCGACCTCACTCCCCGGCCTGTTGGCAGTGTTGACGCTGTTCGTGATGGTGATGCTGCTGACGTTGCTAGCCTTGTTCTTATTCGCGCTCGTCTCGCAACGCTTGCTCAAACCCATCGCGATGTTCTTCGCCTTCGGCAACGCCATCGCGATCTATTTCATCCAGACCTATCAGGTGGTGTTGGACAAATCCATGATGGGCAATGTGTTCAACACGAATACCGCCGAGGCGGGCAGTTATCTGCATCCCGCGTTCTTCCTCCACCTTTTGTTGTTCGGTGTGTTGCCGATCTGGTTGATCTCGCGCATCACGCTGAAGCACACCTCCAGATTGCGACTCGTCGCCGCACTGTCGCTGTCACTGCTGTTGGGTATCGGCTGGATATACGCGAACGCTCAATCTTGGTTCTGGATAGACAAACATGCGCGCAAGTTGGGCGGCATGATCATGCCGTGGTCATACGTCATCAACTCGGCACGTTACCAAACGGAGAAGATGATGCAGTCGCGCACCTTGGAAAAGCTGCCGCCTGCGCATTTCGTGGCGCAGGGCAAGACCGTCGTCGTGCTAGTCATCGGCGAATCGGCACGTGCCGCGAACTTCTCACTCTACGGGTACGCACGCAACACCAACCCACTAATCAGCGAAGCGGGCGCTATCGCTATTCCCAATTCACATTCCTGCTCCACCTACACCACCGCATCCATCCAGTGCATGCTGGCACATGTCGATTCGAGTTCCACACTGATACATAACTACGAAGCTTTGCCGAGTTATCTGCAAAGCAACGGCGTAGATGTGATCTGGATCAGCAACAACTGGGGTGAGCCGCCGCTCAAAGTGGGCACCTATCTGAAGGCCTCGGAAGTGCGCGGCGATTGCGAGGGCTTGGGATGCCAATTGGATGAGGGCATGCTGACCGGTCTGGCTGAACGTATCGCCAAGACACCCAACGACAACGTGTTCGTCGTGCTGCACCAATCAGGTAGCCATGGGCCAGACTATTTCAACCACTATCCGCAGGACGCAGAGAAATTCTCTCCCGCATGCCGTTCCGTGCAAGTACAAGATTGCAGCGCTGATGAGTTGACCAACGCCTACGACAACACCATCTTGTTCACCGACCGCTTCTTATCCAAGACCATCGCGATGTTGGGCTCGATACCAAAGACCTCGACAGTGATGATGTACGCATCAGACCACGGTGAGTCGCTGGGCGAACATGGCTTGTACCTGCATGGCACGCCGTATTCGCTCGCACCGGATGTGCAAAAAGACATCCCCTACATCGTATGGATGTCGCCCACTTTCAAGCGGCATAAGACGCTGGCCGCAGATGCCGCACTCAGCCACTCACAACATGCGCACGAAACGATATTCCACAGCGTGATGGGCGCATTCGATATGCGTAGCGACATCTACAAACCGCAATTGGATATCTTCCGGGATGCGGCCAGCAACAATATGGTCACGAAAAGTAAATAAAATACGCTGCAGTCATCAACACTTCAGGAGATACACATGAATTGGAAGAACACCGCTACCCGCTATGGCTCACTCTCTATCGGTCTGCATTGGCTGATGTTGCTGTTGTTCGTTGGTGTGTATGCCAGCATCGAGTTGCGCGTGTTGTACGAAAAAGGCAGCGACCCGCGCGAAACTTTGAAGAGCTTGCACTTCGCACTCGGCATGGTGGTCTTCGCCTTGGTGTGGTTACGTATCGCAGCACGCCTCTCTGGCCCCACACCCGCCATTCAGCCCACCCCAGCACCATCGCAGCAGCTTGCTTCCAAACTCTTGCACCTAGCCTTGTATGTGCTGATGATCGGCATGCCGATCAGTGGCTGGTTGCTGCTGAGCGCAGCGGGCAAACCCATTCCTTTCGACCTGCCCGCACTGATCGAGGCGAACAAGGAACTCGCCTCGCAGATCAAGGAAATTCATGAAGTCATCGGCACTACCGGATATTTCCTCATTGGAGGGCATGTGGTCGCCGCGCTGTACCATCACCTCGTCGTACGCGACGACACGATGACACGCATACTCCCGCTCAGAAAGTAAGCCCCATGATCCTCTCCGCCCTCTCCCAATCCGAACGCTACACCGCACTTCACCCGCTGTTCCAATATGCGTTCGATTACATCCGCGACACCGATCTATTCGCCTTAGCACCGGGGCGTTATCAGGTGCTGGGCGATGACCTCATCGCCATCATCGAGCAAGTGCCCGCGAAGACGAAGGAGATGGCGAAGTTGGAAGCGCACCGCAGATACATCGACATCCAGTTGGTGCTGGAGGGTGATGAGACGATGGGATGGAAGCCGTTGGCAGATTGTTTGAACCCAGTGAGCGAACACAGCGACGAGCGAGACATTCGATTCTTCCACGATGCGCCAGCATCGTATGTGCCCGTACCACCAGATCACTTCTGCATCTTCTACCCTGAGGATGCGCATGCCCCGTTGATCGGAACGGGTAGCCGTTGTGACACGTTACTGGCGCAGCCAGCCGATTGCGGGAACAACGGCCAAACCGCCAACGCCAACCCAAGATCCACACCGGACAGAAGCGGCGGTTTGATACGCAAGGTGATCTTTAAGGTGGCAGTGAATCCCGCCTGAACAGGTAACCGGCTAAAGTAGTCGGCGTGCTTATTTTCCGCTGAGCTTACGGATCAGTTCCCTAGTCTCTTGAGGCGTCAGCTCCTTCGATTTTTCTTCTCGGAAGAACAGCCATGCCAACGCCCCGTTGAATAGCACAAAGACCACTTCTTCATACAACACAGAGGTGATGATGGCGTGCATCGGATCTGCCGAGAAAATGAAGTAGAAGCCTTGGAATTCGGATGTGTCCAGACTCCTGAGGTCGACCACATTCTCGAATGGTGGAAAGAGCAGAATGATGGTCAAGTTGATCGCCACCACGATCAGCACTGCATTCTGGACATTGAATCTGCGTTTCGCCCCAGTTTGCTGCCCCGCATCACGAAACAGCAACCAAGCGATACCGATATTCACCAACAACACCACGATCTCCAAGAACAGGACATCGGTATTGATGGC
>JAVBYP010000133.1 GCA_030823965.1 Sideroxydans sp. | reverse complement strand
GGCAGCGCTATCGTTATCGCGTTTTTGAAACCATCGTGCCATTGCGCAACGTGATCTGGGCAAGGGACACACTATGAACCACAACCTATCCAACAGAGTAGCCAACTTCCGCGCGGCTAAGCAACGCGGCGTAGTCCTATTCTTCGCGCTGGTTGCGCTGGTCGCAATGTCGCTCGCTGCCGTTGCACTGATACGCTCGGTCGACACCAGCACCATCATCGCCGGCAATCTCGCCTTCCGCCAGTCCACCACCAGCGCGGGTGATGCCGGCATAGAAGCAGCCATGGTCTGGCTATCCACTACACAAGCAGCAAATAACAGCCTGAACATCCTTACCGATACCAGCCACCCATTCAACAATACCGACACATTGGCCCGTCCCGGCTACCACTCCAATGCCGGCACGCTCGACTTGTTCTCCGCGACGACTTGGAACAGCACAGACAACAACAATGTGCTAGCTGGTACCGATGCTGCTACGGGCAACACCATACGTTACGTAATCGAGCGGATGTGCCGCAATGCGAACCAAGTGCCAGACACCACCCATTGCCTATTCAGTGCCGCAGTACAGGACACTAACAACAAGAATGTCCCCCTGCCGCAAGATGTCTGTGTCGGATCTGGCTGCCCAGTCGCCGGACAGGCACCTCAAATACGCATTACAGCTCGCACTCAAGGACCTCGCAATACCGTCAGCTACGTGCAGGCATTCGTCTACTAGGAGGCAACAATGAAACTCAATTATCGTCATTCCAGCTACGCTTCAGTCTTCGCGCTCTTGTTTGCGTCTGTCTTGATGTCTCCTCAAGTACTCGCCGCCTCGGTCACGTTGGCAACATCACCGTTGGCGACTTCGACCACCTCTAGCGTCAAACCCAACGTATTGTTCATCCTAGACAACTCTGGCAGTATGGATTGGGATCACATGCCCGATGATGATGGCGACGGAGGTAGTGCGGTAACGTTCAATTTCGGCTATTACGGCGTGCGTAGCAGCCAGTGCAACCAGGTCTATTACAATCCGGATACCACCTACCTCACCCCGCTCAATTCCGACGGCACCAGCTTCGCGAATGCCAGCTTCACCTCCGCCTACGGCGGCGACCTAGGGGGTTACGCATCTAGTCCGACATCGGTCAATTTGAGTACCTCCTTCAAGGCTTCGAAAGATATTGGCGAAGACCCTTCTGGATCGAGCGCGTATTACTACTCCTACACCGGAGATCAGGACACGCAGACCGAAAAGAATTATCACAGCACCAGCAACACCTTCTACAGCGAATGTAATGCCGCCAGCGGATCCACCACTGGTGATGCCGTGTTCAATAAAGTCATCCTCTCGAATTCTGCTGCTTCCACGACCGCAACCATCGCCGTCAGCGGCAGCAGTAGCACTTCCGTCAGCAGCGTCCAGCTCAACGGCACCGAGGAGCTGATGGCCGGCGCAGTGGCAGCCAGCACGACAAGCAGCACTATCGCATCCAATATCGCCAGCCAGATCAACCTGTGCACCAGCATCAAGACCGGAAATTGCACGACTGTCGGCGGTCATGGCTATACCGCCACGGTCTCCAGCAGCACGGTGACCATCAGCGGACTTGCCAACACAGCAACAAAGCTGAAGGTCGTGCGCAGCGGCAGCATGACGTTCTCTCCTGCCATCACTGTCGCCGCCACCACCAGTCAGTTGACCAACTTCGCCAACTGGTACAGCTTCTACCGCACCCGTATGCTTATGATGAAGACGGCCGCCGGACGTGCCTTCAGTAACCTGAACAACAGCTACCGCGTAGGGATGATGAAGATCAGCTCCACCAATCCGGTCGTCGACATGGACACCTTCGAGAGCACCCATCGCGATGACTGGTACGACACCCTCTATGCGCTCACGACCAGCGGCAGCACCCCCTTGCGTCGATCACTGTCGGATGCCGGACGTTACTACGCAGGAGAGCTGACGGCCGATCCGGTCCAATATTCCTGCCAGCAGAATTTCTCCATCCTGTCCACGGACGGCTACTGGAACACTGGGAGTGGCTACAAGATCGACGGCTCGACCGCCGTAGGCAACCAGGATGGTAACCAGCCGCGTCCCTACTATGACGGCTCACCCATCATCAACAAGAAAAGCACCAGCCAGTGGCTAAAGACCCAGACGCAGACCAGCCAAAGCACGTCTCAGATACAGCAAAGGATACAATCCTCCGAGACAAGCAATCTGCAACAGCAGACGTCACAGTTGCAAACACGGACGGTGAACCTGCAAGCGCGCACCAGCTCCCTGCAAAAATCGACGATGTATCTGCAAACACGCACCTCCAGCGACTCTGGCAGCACTTGGGGGGCGTGGGCCAATACAACCTCCTGTAAATGGGACACGGGCACCCCCAGCCTGCGGCAATGCCGCTATGTGACGACATCAGGTGGTTCTACCGTGTGGAGCGCTGCGGACGCCGTCTGGGTGAACACCACTAGTTGCGACAGAGACTACAAAACAGCCACCACCAATGGCACCACATGGTCAGGCAATGGTACCCAGTGCCAATACACAGATTGGAGCGCGTGGGCCAATGTCGGTTCCTGCTCCACCGTCAACCAGGATGGCAGCGACCCCTACTCGGTCGGTACCGCCAGACAGTGCCAGACCGTCTATGGGGCCTGGAGCGGAACTTCCGCCTGCACAGCCAGTGCGACCGTGCAGTGCCAGACCGTAGTCACATCGCCCTATGCAAATGTTTCCACATGCACGGCGGATTCGACACCGGATGCCAGCGGCAATACCACCCAATGCCAATACACCCCTTGGGTGTCCGGTGGCTCCGCGACTTCTTGTACCGAAGTACCTCAGGATGCGACCAGCCCCTATGATATGAGCTCAAGCAGCGGTGTCGCGACGCGTTGCTCCGATACCGGCTGGGTCGGTGTCAGTTCCTGCACCACAAGCACCTCAACCGGATATTCACGCACCTGCCAAACGATCAACACTGGACCGAACCTAGTCAGCTCCTGCACATCTGCCACCAAGAGCGCTTCCAACCAGTACACACAGACCAGTTGTAGCACTTCGACGATATTGACCGCCACACCGGTTGCCACCTGTACGACAGAAGATGCCACGGCCGCCAATTCCTATGTGAAGACCGCCTGCTCCAATGTGACTTCAGGTCCTACCACCGTCGCCACCTGCACAGCGGTAGCTGCATCCGCAGCCAATAACTGGACCGCAACAACCTGCACCACTGCCGCTGGCACCGGCGGAACCAGTGACAATCTGGCCGACATCGCTATGTATTACTACCAGACCGACCTGCGTACCACAGCACTCGGAAACTGTACCGGCACACTGGGCGAAGACGTCTGCACCAACAATGTGTTCATCGGTGGTAACGATACAAACACACAACAACACATGACCACCTTCACGCTCGGCTTAGGTGCAAGTGGCTGGATGAATTATTCCTCCAGTTATCTGACCGATACCACAGGTGACTATTCTTCGGTAAAACAGGACACAACCGCCTCAGCCTCCGTCTGCACTTGGCAGACCAGCGGGACGACCTGTAACTGGCCCATCCCAGGCATGGATAGCAGCAGCAACGGCTACATCGCTAATATCGATGACCTGTGGCATGCCGCTGTGAACGGTCGCGGAGCGTATTTCAGTGCAACAGACCCTGCTTCGCTTTCGACCGGCCTTTCCAACGCTTTGGCGGGCATCAATGCCCGCAAAGGTGCTGCAGCTGCCGCCGCCACCAGCACACTGAACCCAGTAGCGGGGAACAACTACGCGTTTGTGGCCAGTTACACCACAGTCACATGGAAAGGCAATCTGGAAGCACGCGGCATTAACACCATCACAGGGGCAGTCAACGAAAATGCCGATTGGTGCGTCGAGAACGTCGTTTCGGGTACCTGTGCTTCTCCAAGTACGGTTGTGCCGGAAACTATCGGCAACACCACGTCATATTATTGCGTCACGCCCGACTCGGTCACATGTAACGGTGGAACGCTGGATGGAACAAATTGCAAGATACCTGTCGCAACATCATGCAATGGCACCATGAACAGCGTGGTTGGTGATGTATTCGATAATCGTATGATCAAGACTGCCAATAGCAGTGGCAATGCACTTGTCGACTTTGCCTATGCAAACTTGACTGGAACTCAACAGAACTATTTTGCTGCGGCTCATATCGGCACTCTCAGCCAGTGGTCGACACTCACTCCGACACAACAAGCAACTGCCGAAGGCGCCAACTTGGTCAATTATCTGCGAGGTCAATACGGCTATGAGGACCGCAACACTAATGTGCTCGATAATCGTCTTTACCGTTATCGCGAAGCGGTGATTGGTGATGCTCTGGAATCGGAGCCGTCATTCATGGGGGCGCCGGTGTTCTCTTACGCATATCCTGGTTACACCAGTTTCAAATCTGCCAAATCAAACCGTGACGGAATTGTATACATGGGCACAAATGACGGCATGATGCACGCCTTCTACGGTCAAGATAGTTCAGGAGCCGGAACACCCTGTGTGATTGGCGCCATTTCCGGTGAGCACTGTGGCGGTGAAGAGGCTTGGGCCTATGTGCCAAGCATGGTGATTGAAAATCTGTGGAAATTGGCCGATGTCAATTATTCAACGCTTCACACCAACTATGTGAATGGTAGCCCAATAACCTCTGATGTCTGCGTTGCCAATTGCACGGATAGTGCAACAGCTGTTTGGAAAACCATATTGGTGGCAGGTCTGAATGGTGGCGGGCGCGGCTACTATGCTCTCGACATCACAAATCCTGCATCGCCAGCATTGCTGTGGGAACTCACCACTTCTTCAGGAATCGGCTCCGTTAAAGATGACGATGTGGGCTACAGCTTCGGACATCCCATCATCACCCGCAAAGAGGATGGCACTTGGGTGGTGCTGGTCACTTCCGGCTATAACAACACCAGCCCAGGGACAGGCAAGGGTTACCTCTATGTTCTGAATGCCGGTACCGGTGACATCATCAGCAAGATTACAACCAATGTCGGAAACAGCACCACACCCAGCGGATTCAGTCATGTCGTTGGGTGGAATAACGAATCGTTGGGCAACCTCGTTGGTTATGTGTACGGCGGAGATCTACTCGGCAATCTCTGGCGCTTCGACATCAACAGCACTACTTCAGCAACCATTGGTACTGGCAACGTAATGCTTTTCGCCACACTCAAAGATCCATCGGGTGTTGCTCAACCCATCACCACCACTCCTGTGCTGGGCCAGATCAACGAGAAGCGCGTAATCTTTGTGGGCACCGGAAAATATCTGGAGACAAGCGACCTTACGACGACGCAGGTGCAATCCATCTACGCCATCAAGGACGACGATGCGACCAGTACCTTGGTCAATGCACGCAACTCGTTGATACACCAGACGCTGGCAAATAACGCCGATGGTTCTGCCACTCGAACATCTGGTAACGTCAGCGTGAATTTCTACACCAATCGAGGTTGGTACATCGATCTCCCCGATACCGGAGAACGTGTGAACATCGACAGCACGCTGGTACAAGGCACTTTAATCGTACCGACCATCGTACCCTCGAATACTGCGTGCTCCCCAGGTGGTAATGGTTGGTTGAACTACCTAGACTACAGAACGGGAGGTGCGATTGATGTTTCGACCAGCCTAGTATCAACCAAGATGGATTCGACCATCGTCGGGGTGAACGTGCTTTACATCGGTGGTATTCCTAAAGTGGGCGTGGTCACCTCTACCAATCCAACACCCACCCTTGTCGATGCAGTTGCATTTGCAGCCAACGCGCCTGTCTTTTCCGGCAAGCGTGTGATCTGGCGCGAACTGATTCCGTAATCTAGGTATGCCCTAAAATACAAAAGCGGCCATAGGCCGCTTTTGTATTTATGCTGCCAACATTTAACTCGTCTTCTCGCACAGCGCCTTCGGTATCGGAAACACCACGTTCTCTTCGATACCCTCCAACTCACGCACCCGCTTTGCCCCTAGTTCGTTCAGCCTTGTGATGACTTCCTGCACTAACACCTCTGGTGCGGAAGCGCCTGCACTGATGCCGATACAACGCTTCCCTTGCAGCCATTCAGGTTTCAATTCGCTGGCGTTATCAACCAAATAGGCAGACACATTGAGGTTCTGTGCAACCTCCCGCAGGCGGTTGGAATTGGAACTGTTGGGCGAACCTACCACGATGACCAGATCACACTGCTGCGACAACACCTTCACCGCATCTTGGCGATTTTGTGTCGCGTAGCATATGTCGTCCTTCTTTGGTCCTGTGATGAATGGGAAGCGTGTCTTCAATGCAGCGATAACGATGCTGGCATCATCCACGGACAAGGTTGTCTGCGTCACGTACGCGAGGTTTTTCTCATCCTTTACGACCAGCTTCTGCACGTCAGCGGGTGATTCGACCAGATACATCCCACTCTCGCTCTGCCCCATCGTACCTTCCACCTCGGGATGTCCTCTGTGACCGATCATGACGATCTCTTGCCCCTTTTCGCGCAGGCGGGAGACTTCGATATGCACTTTGGTCACCAACGGACAGGTCGCATCGAACACGGTGAGGTTGCGCGACTCGGCTTCACGACGCACCGATTGCGGTACGCCATGTGCGCTGTAGATGAGGATGCTGCCGGGTGGCACGTCTTTCAACTCTTCGATGAAGATCGCGCCCTTCGCCTTCAAGCCCTCGACCACGAATTTGTTGTGCACCACCTCATGACGCACATAGATAGGAGCGCCATGCAACGCCAAAGCACGCTCGACGATCTCGATCGCGCGATCGACACCTGCACAGAATCCGCGTGGGTTAGCGAGTAACAGTTCCATCTTTTTTCCCTATGAAGCTATCCAGGATCAACAATGCGGCACCACAGGTGATAGCGGAGTCCGCCACATTGAATGCGGCGAAGTGGTAACTGCCCCAATAGAAATCAAGGAAGTCCACCACATACCCATAAGCGATGCGATCGATGAGGTTACCAATCGCCCCACCGAGGATGAACGCCAGTGAGAAACTGAACAGCTTCTCGTTTTGATGTTTGCGCAACAGCCACACGATCCACACCGAAGCGATGATGGCGATGGCGGTGAATATCCAACGTTGGATACCGCCCGCGTCACTCAAAAAGCTGAATGCCGCACCGGTGTTGTGTGCCAAGACGAGATTGAAGAATCCCGTGACGGGCATACTCTCACCATAGACAAAATGGCTGCTGATGGCCATCTTGCTCAACTGGTCGAGCACGATGACGATGAGCGATATGCCCAACCAACGCTTAAGCATGACGACGAGTCTCTCCTGCTCCGAACAAGTTGCTCACGCAACGTCCGCACAAAGTGGGATGTTCCACGTTCACCCCCACGTCGGCACGGTAGTGCCAGCAACGGTCGCATTTGGCATGCTTGCTCGGAGTAACCTCGATGGTCAGACCAGCACCTTCACGCAGATGCACGTTCGCACGCGAGGTGATGAATACCAGACGCAGGTCGTCACCCAATCGTGACAGCAGTTCGAAAGTCGCCTTGGAGGCATACACATCCACCTCCGCTTGCAGGGCAGAACCTATTGAACCTGCCGTACGTTGTTCTTCCAATCTCTTGTTCACTTGCTCGCGCACGGCGCGTATATCCCACCATGCATCGACCGTTGCCCCATCCAGCCCTGAATCTGGCAACTCATACCAAAGTTGTTCGAACACACTCACATCGTCCTTGCCCGTCAATGTCGCCCACACTTCTTCACCGGTGAAGCTCAAGATCGGCGCGATCAAACGTGAGAGTGACTGGGTGATGTGATACAGCGCGTTCTGTGCAGAACGGCGTGCTTTGGATTTCTCGCCAGCGGTGTAGAGACGGTCTTTCAAGATGTCCAGATAGAAGCTACCCAGATCTTCTGAGCAGAACGCCAGCAACTTCTGCACGGCGAAGTGGAACTCATAACGCTCGTAGTCAGCACACATCTCGTCTTGCAACTTCTGTGAAAGTGACAAGGCATAACGGTCGATCTCCAACCATTCCGCTACGGGCAACGCATCACGCTTGGCATCGAAGTCAGCGATGTTCGCCAACAGGAAGCGCAATGTGTTGCGGATGCGGCGATAGCTTTCCACCACGCGCTTGAGGATCTCATCAGAGATGGTCAATTCGCCAGAGTAATCTGTCGACGCTGTCCACAGACGCAGGATGTCCGCGCCCATGGTGTCGAAGATCTTTTGCGGCGCGACCACATTGCCCTTGGATTTGGACATCTTGTGCCCGTGTCCATCCACCACAAAACCGTGCGTGAGCAAAGCATTGTACGGTGCGCGATCATTGATGGCGCAGCCCGTCAGCAAGGATGATTGGAACCAGCCGCGATGTTGATCGGAACCTTCCAGATATAGGTCGGCCGGAGAACGTAAGCCTTCAC
>JAVBYP010000214.1 GCA_030823965.1 Sideroxydans sp. | reverse complement strand
TTGCGTGAGATCGATCTGCAATGGCGTGATAGAGACACGGCCTTGCGACGTCGCGTAGAAATCGGTGCCCTCGCCCGCATCCTGCGCCTTACCCGCCGCGCCCACCCAGTACACAGGCTGGCCGTGCGGATTGGTACTTTTCACCACAGGTTCAGCCTTGTGACGTTTGCCGAGGCGTGTCACTTCCATGCCCTGTAATTGCTCATAAGGAATATCGGGCACGTTCACGTTTAGCAACCAAGGTTGCGAATGCTGCTCTTTTTGGAAGCGTTGCACCAACTCGACAGCCACCCTGCCTGCCGTGTCGTAATGCTCTGGATCATGTTTTGCCATGGAAATAGCGATGGAGGGAATGCCAAGTAGGAAGCCTTCGGTCGCGGCTGCCACTGTTCCAGAATAGATGGTGTCGTCGCCCATGTTCGCACCCGAGTTGATACCTGACACTACCATGTCAGGCTGGGTATCCAACATGCCGGTTACGGCCAGATGTACGCAATCGGTCGGCGTACCGTCCACAAAATAGAAACCGCTGGAAGCGCGTTTTAGATTGAGAGGTCGGCTCAAGGTCAAAGAATTACTGGCACCGCTACGATCCCGCTCGGGAGCGACCACCACCACTTCGGCGATAGCAGAAAGGTGTCTGGCCAGACAGGCCAAGCCAGGAGAGAAGTAGCCGTCGTCGTTGGAGATCAGGATACGCATCAGAAATGTTGCTCCGTTTTAGGTCAGCGCGGATTCTACTTTAGAAGGACGAACAAGGGGCGTCTCAGCGAGGAATGTCTAGCGTACGGAAGGCTCGAACCGAAAGATGCGCTTTACACAAACGAGGACTGAACGGTAAATTCCGCCCCCATGAAAATCCTCTTTTCCTTGTTGTTGGCCCTTTTACTCGCAGGGTGCGGTACCCCAGCGCACCGTTCTGACAATGCCTCAGAAGATCGCATGAACGATCTGGTGATGTATGCCATGAGTCTGGCGGACACGCCCTATCGCTACGGCGGCAATTCAGCAGAAAGTGGTTTCGATTGCAGCGGATTCGTGGGGCATGTGTACCGTCACGAGTTGGACATCTCACTCCCGCGCACCAGCCGTGAGATCAGCCGCGTCGGCGAACCCATCGAACAGAGCGAGCTGCGTCCTGGCGACCTCGTGTTCTACAACACTTTGCGACAACCGTTCTCGCACGTGGGTATCTATGTCGGTGACGGGAAGTTCGTTCATTCGCCCAAGCGTGGCGATCGCATCCGTGTGGAACCGATGCATTACACCTACTGGAAATCCCGCTTCAACGGCGCGCGGCGTATCTACTAGCTTTAACGCTTAGTCGCCTTCAACTCCATCGCCAACTGATGCACGGTCATCGCGTAATACGTGCTGATGTTGTAGCGCATGATGACGTCGAAGTTCTCGAACACCAGCCAGTACTCTTTGCCTGAATCGAAAGTCAGATCCAATAGCCACGAGGGCGGCAGGATCGCTTCCAAATCCGCCATGGGAGTGACACCAACATCCGCCTTCCATGCAAAGGTAGGACGCACCTCGGTCATTACATCCAACTTCTTTTCATCGGCCACTTTCGCCTGTAATGCGACAGGCTCACCTGTACGCCAGCCATAGTGTTTGAAATAGTTTGCCACGCTACCGATGGCATCCTCGGGTTCGTGCAGGATGTCCACTTTACGGTTGCCGTTGAAATCCAAGGCATATTTCCGATAGTTGCTCGGCATGAACTGGGGGGTGCCCAATGCACCCGCATAGGAGGATTGAATGGATAACAGATTGAAATCCTGCTCTCGCACCAACAGCAGGTACTGCTCCAACTCTGAGCGGAAGAATTCCTCCCGCTTCGGATAATCGAAAGCCAGCGTAGTCAAAGCATCTAGGGTGCGGAACTTGCCTGCATTCCTACCGTAAAGAGTCTCTACGCCGATGATGGCGACGATGTATTCCTGCGGCACACCATACTGTTTCTCGGCACGTTTCAACGTGGCCTCGTATTTGTTCCAGAACTTGATACCGCCATCGACGCGCTGTTGATTGACGAACGTGGCACGATATTCGGCCCATGGCTTCATGGTCGCCGGTTTTGAGATGGCGTCGATCACATCCTGCCGACGTTCCGCGCGTTTGAAGGTGCGCACCAGTTCTTCTCGTTTGAATTGATGCTTCGCCACCATCTCGTCTATGAAGGCGGGAATAGCTGGCATATCAGCAGCTTGGGATAATGTCGAAGTAGCCAGCGCTACTAGAATGAGGATTGTTTTCATAGGGCGCGCATTTTACTCGACAGCCTCTCTGCTCACTGTTAAATTTCGGCATCTTCAATCACGCAAAAGCCCTGTAAAAATCATGGAAAAATCAGTACAGCATCACCGCCTCCTCATCCTCGGTTCTGGCCCTGCCGGATACACCGCAGCCGTCTATGCAGCACGTGCCAATTTGAAACCTGTACTCATCACAGGGTTGGCGCAAGGTGGGCAGTTGATGACGACCACCGAAGTAGATAACTGGCCCGCTGATGTGAACGGCGTACAAGGCCCTGAGTTGATGCAGCGCTTCCAGCAGCATGCAGAACGTTTCAACACACAGATCGTCTTCGATCACATCCACACAGCCAAGCTGCAACAAAAACCGTACACACTTATTGGTGATGCAGGAACCTATACCTGCGACGCACTCATCATCTGTACCGGTGCATCGGCTCAATACCTCGGTCTGCCTTCTGAAGAAGCGTTCATGGGTAAAGGCGTGTCCGGCTGCGCGACCTGCGATGGCTTCTTCTATCGCAACAAACCCGTCGCCGTTGTCGGCGGCGGCAACACTGCCGTGGAAGAAGCGCTGTATCTGGCCAACATCGCCAGCCACGTCACGCTGGTCCATCGCCGCGACACTTTCCGCGCTGAGAAGATCATGATCGACCACCTGATGGACAAGGTTAAGGAAGGCAAGATCACATTGCAACTGCACCAGACCTTGGATGAAGTGTTGGGCGACAATAGCGGCGTGACTGGCGCACGTCTGAAGAACGTACAGACTGGCACGACACAGGATATCAAAGTGGATGGCGTGTTCATCGCCATCGGCCATAAACCCAACACAGATATCTTCGTCGGACAGCTAGAGATGGAGAACGGCTATCTCGTCACTCAAGGAGGTCGCAATGGCAATGCCACCCAGACCAGCATCGCTGGCATCTTTGCGGCGGGTGACGTGCAAGACCACATCTATCGCCAAGCTTGTACCAGCGCTGCTACTGGCTGCATGGCCGCATTGGATGCGGATAAATACCTCGCATCATTGGGGTAAGTCGTGAAAGAAAAGCCGGGACAGGATAACGACTTGTTCCGGCAAGCACTGGAAGACGTGGTCCCGCTCAAACCCAGTGACCGTGTCGTTCCGACGCCCAAACCTATCCGCACAAAAGACACCCCGCTGACTTCAGTCGTCATTCTGGACGGCCTTTCCGACCACGGTGCTGGCGATATCGCCGCCACCGAATATCTAAGTAACGGCCTGAACCGCATGACGCTACGCAAGTTGCGGCGTGGTGAATGGCCACCACAGGACAGCTTAGACCTGCACGGCCTCACCAATGACGAAGCAAGGCAACTATTAGTGACGTTCCTGCATCACGCGACCCAGCGTGGCTTGCGTTGCGTCAATATCATCCACGGCAAAGGCTGGCGAGACGAAGGACGGGACGGCATCCTCAAGGTCAACACCCGCCATTGGCTGACCCAGCATGCACAGGTGCTCGCATTCTGCGAAGCTCCACAAAATGCAGGAGGCGGCGGCGCTGTG
Source organism: Sideroxydans sp. (assembly GCA_030823965.1). GTDB lineage: Bacteria > Pseudomonadota > Gammaproteobacteria > Burkholderiales > Gallionellaceae > Sideroxyarcus. The sequence continues at coordinate 4,639 of JAVBYP010000214.1, read as the reverse complement.
TGGGTATTGCTGAAGACCAAGGCCTGATTCAACAAGAAGTGTTGACATAAGAACGAACGTTCTCTACCATTTGAGAACGTTCGTTCTTATGGAGATTGCCATGCCCCTTCTTAGCCACCACCACGCCAGCTCGATGCGCCGCAGCGCCTCAGTCCTACTTTCTCTGACACACCCCAACAAATCGATGTTCGAGCGGCAACGCGCCTTGTTGCGCAAAGCTGTCCCAGCCGGCTTCCCCACCCCCGCTGATGACCATGTGGAGCGACGTCTGAGCTTAGACGAACATCTCATCGAACACAGGGAATCGACCTTCTTCATGCGCGTGGCGGGACATTCGATGCGTGACTTAGGCATCTACGATGGCGATCTGCTGGTGGTAGATAGGGCGGTTCCCGCCACGAACGAAAGTGTGGTCGTCGCCGTGTTGGATGGCGAATTCACTGTAAAACAATTGCTCTATACCCCACAAGGCAAAGTATTGCGTGCCGCGCATTCTGACTACCCCGATGTGATCGTGAAGGCCGATCAGGATTTCTCGATATGGGGCGTGGTGCAATGGAACGTACACAAGGTATAGGTATAGATAGAAATGATGAAATGAAAAAACCCGCTAATCGTTAAGATCAGCGGGTTTTATATTTGGGGTGATCGATGGGGCTCGAACCCACGACAACTGGAATCACAATCCAGGGCTCTACCAACTGAGCTACGACCACCGTTGAATCGTTGAAGTCTGTTGGTGTGCCCGACTGGAATCGAACCAGCAACCCCCAGCTTAGAAGGCTGGTGCTCTATCCGGTTGAGCTACGGGCACAATTCGGTCGGCATACTACAAACTTCTTACTACTTTGAACCTGGTCGGGGTGGAGAGATTCGAACTCCCGACATCCTGGTCCCAAACCAGGCGCGCTACCAGGCTACGCTACACCCCGAGAGCGCGGCATTATACAGACCGCGCGATGAAAATCAATTCCGATCTTGAGATTTTATTTGCGGTGCGGCCAGCATCAGGTAATACACCATCGACCACAGCGTGAGGATAGCAGCCAGATAGATCAACAAGGTGCCTACCCATTCCGTAGAGATGCCAAACAGAGGCTCATGGAACAGCAGGAATTGGATAGCCAACATCTGAAACACAGTCTTCACTTTGCCTATCATAGAGACCGCTACGCTCTTGCTTCCACCGAGTTGCGCCATCCACTCGCGCAATGCAGAGATAGTCAATTCACGTCCGATGATGATGAAAGCGATGATGGCATCCACGTAACCGAGGTTCAACAGAATGACCAGTGCAGCGACGACCATCAATTTATCTGCGACAGGATCTAGAAATGCACCGAAGGCAGAACTCTGATTCAGCACTCGCGCCAAATACCCATCCAACCAATCCGTGATAGAGGCCAACCAGAAGATGGCGAAACTCAGCATATGCTTGTGATGCATGCTCAATGTCTCATCTGAGACATAAAAGACGGCAATAAATACAGGTATCAATAAGATACGCAACCACGTCAGCAGATTTGGGATGTTTATAGGCATTTCAATGTAGGCTCTGATAGATTCTTTCAGCGAGTGCGGGACTGATCCCTTCCACTCGCGCCAACTCGTCCACGCTGGCTTGTTGCACACCTTTCAAACCGCCAAAGTGCGTCAACAAATTACGGCGTCGCTTCTCACCAATGCCTTCGATGTCTTCCAAACTGGAGGTGACTCGTGCCTTACCGCGTCGTGCTCGATGTCCGCTGATGGCGAAACGGTGGGCCTCATCGCGTACTTGTTGGATCAAATGCAGGGACGGACTGTCTGGTGGCAATTGTAACGATATTTCTATACCGGGTCGGATTAATTGCTCCATCCCTGCTTTGCGCTCCACCCCTTTGGCAACACCAACAAGACTGATGTCGGATAAACCCAACTCCTCCATCACTTCTACTGCGATCCCTAACTGCCCTGTGCCACCGTCGATCAAGATCAGATCAGGGCGCCTACCCTCGCCCACCTGAAGTTTCTGATAGCGGCGAGTCAAGGCCTGACGCATGGCCGCGTAATCATCCCCTGGTGTGATGCCACTGATGTTGAAGCGACGATACTCCTGTGGGCGGATCGCAAGGTCGTCATACACCACACAGGATGCGACCGTCGCCTCGCCCATGGTGTGGCTGATATCGAAACATTCGATGCGCTTCAAATCAGGCAACGCCAACACCTCACGCAACGCCTCCAAACGCAACGACTGCCCCGCCTCTAATCCTGCCTGTCTTTGCAGTGCCAATAAAGCATTGGATTGCGCCATATCTAACCATTGGCGACGCTCACCTGTGACGGAGTGACGTATCTGCACCTTGTGCCCAGCTTGTTCTGACAGTAGCTGTTCTAGCGCCTCATCAATCACTTCGATGCTGGTGATGATGAGCGGCGGCACACTGCGTTCCAAATAATGTTGCGCAAGGAATGCCTGTAACACCTCGACACTGTCTTGCCCTTGCACGTTGGCTGGAAAGAATTGCTTGTCCCCCAGATGCCGCCCGCCGCGTACCACGGCAAGGTTCAGACACAACGCGCCCTCAGCTTCAACCACAGCGACGATGTCTGCATCCGTATCGCGCCCACTCTCCACGAACTGTTTTTCCTGCACCGCATGCAAGGCTTGTAACTGATCGCGTAATGCGGCGGCCTTCTCGTAATGCAGTGTCTCCGCCGCTTGTTCCATCGCCATGCGCAGTCGCTTCTCCACCTCGTCATGCTTGCCCTGCAACAACAATCCCGCATTGCGCACATCAGTGGCGTAATCGTCGGCACTGATGATGCCGACACAGGGGGCACTGCATCGATGGATCTGATGTAACAGACAAGGACGAGTGCGGTTGTTGAACACCGCCTCTTCACATGTGCGCAGAAGAAAGACCTTCTGCAAAAGATTGATGCTCTCCTTAGCCGCTTGCGCATTGGGATAGGGGCCGAAGTATTGATGGCGCTTATCGGTCGCGCCACGATAGTAGGTCAGACGTGGCGACGGACTGCCGGTAAGCACGATGTAGGGGTAAGACTTATCGTCGCGGAACAGAATGTTGTAGCGCGGCTTAAGCGACTTAATGAGGTTGTTCTCAAGCAGTAACGCCTCCGCTTCCGAGCGCGTCACCGTGACCTCGATGCGCGCGATATGCGACACCATCAGCCGGATACGTGGCGAAAGATTGCTGATCTGAAAATATGAGCTGACCCGCTTCTTGAGTTGGTTCGCTTTGCCGACGTACAACACCTGCCCTGCTTCATCCAACATGCGGTACACACCAGGTTGCAAAGGCAGACTGGCGAGGAACGGTTTAGGGTCGAATGCGGACTCAGACATGGCTCACATCAATGCTTGCAGACCACTGGAGAATTCCGTTGCACCACCATTCGCTGGATGACGGACCGCACCGGTCACTTGTATCCCCATCTCATTCAACAGACCTTCCGCCTTCTTTCCGACTGCAACGACCTTAGCTTTAGGAAACGCCTCGATCAACAAGCGCATAGCCGGTTCGCCCAGCTTGATCTCCTCTGGCGCGGGAGTTCGATTCGACCACAATTCATCCGCACGATACGGATGCAGTTGCATCGCATTCCACAAGATGGTGCGCTCGGCTATACCAAGGCGATAGAGAGTCTTCCAAACGATGGTAGCGGATGGCTCGGAGAACGGTAGACGTCGGTCAGACAGGCGACCTTGCGATGCGGCGATACGCGGAATTGCGCCCTCACCCAACAGACGTTCGCTGGTGAAAGCGACGCCGCTATAACGACACCCCTGATAACCGGGAGCTTCGCCGACCAAGATGAATTCAGGGTCACAATCCAGATGCTGTGACAGCCTCTCCAACTTTGCAGCAGGCCCATTGTCTACCGCATCATGCGGACAACTGTCTTTCCAAGGATTGAACAAGCCGTCCAAGCCGGATGGCAGGGTATCTACAAGACTTCTAGCGAACGATTTCGTACTCTTCGTCATGATTCACACGCGCAATTTGATATGAGAGATTCTCGCAGTCCGCACGCGATGTCGCAATCAATGATTAGAGACCACCAATGAAAAGCCCCGCACTAGGCGGGGCTCGTCGCGGCGATGGATTGCCTTATTCAGCAGCAGGTGCAGCCGCTTGTGCCAACAGCGCCTTCATGCTCAACTTCATGCGGCCCTTGTCGTCCACTTCCAACACTTTGACCTTAACGATTTGGCCTTCTTTCAGATGGTCCGCAACGTTCGCGATACGCTCGTGCGAGATCTGAGAGATGTGCAGCAATCCGTCTTTGCCTGGCAGGATGTTGATCAGCGCGCCGAAATCCAACAGCTTGACCACTGGACCTTCGTAGATCTTGCCCACTTCGACTTCAGCCACGATGTCTTCGATACGTTTCTTGGCTGCCTCACCTGCCTCGCCGCTCACGCAGGAGATGGTGACGTTGCCTTCGTCGTCGATGTCGATCGTTGTGCCAGTCTCTTCAGTCAGCGCACGAATGACCGCGCCGCCCTTACCGATCACATCACGGATCTTGTCTGGATTGATCTTCATCTTGATCATGCGTGGAGCGAAGTCAGACACTTCTGGACGCACAGATGGCATAGCCTCTTTCATGATGCCGAGGATGTGCATAC
>JAVBYP010000129.1 GCA_030823965.1 Sideroxydans sp. | reverse complement strand
GCCGCCACGACCGAGTTTGATGTTGTTGTGTTTGTCCTTGCGTGCGACTTCGGCGCGGATCTGCGCATGGAGTTTTCGCATCGAATCGAAGGCGCCGAAATCCAGATATTTGCGGAACACGAAAGGTTGTGACAACTTCTCCAGTTCGGCGATGCGCGGGCTTTCTTGCGGTGAGATCACTCGCGCTTTGATCCAGGCATAACGTTCCCATTCACGCCCTTGTGCGACCAGATACTCTTCCAATGCGGCGAAGCTCATCGCCAGTGGACCACTGTCGCCGTAGGGGCGCAGACGCATATCCACACGGAACACGAAGCCATCTGCGGTCAGGTCATTGATGAGTGCGATGAGGCGGCGCCCTAAGCGACTGAAGAACTCATGGTTAGATAAAGTGCGCGCCCCATTGGTCTCGCCATCTTCGGGGTAGGTGAAGATGAGGTCGATGTCCGATGAGACGTTCAGCTCCCCCCCACCCAGCTTGCCCATGCCGATGACCAGCAACTCTTGTGGTGCACCGCTGTCTGCCCCCATGGGTTGGCCGAATTGGGCGACCAAAGTGTCCATGGTGAAGCGATGGGCGCGCCCTACGGTCAGTTCGGCCAATGCAGTCATGGCGCGCATCACTTCCGATAGATCGCATAGACCGCCCAAGTCGCGCGTGATGAGGTGCAGCATGACGCGCTTGCGCAAGCTGCGCACGGCAGTCGAGAGCCGTTCTTCGGTATCTGCAGGGAAAGAGTCCAAGCAGCGTTGGATGAACGCGGCATCACACGGTGTCTGATGATGCTCATGCAACCATGTTTGCAACTCGGGTTCCGAATCCAAGAGGCGGGCCAAGTAATGACTGCAGCCACGGGCGTGGGCGATGAGTCGAGTGAAGTCTGAGATAGGTTTTTGATGAGCCATATTGAGACGTGTGTTTCAGTTAAAATGAGGACGTTCAGTCAATGCACCTCATTATAGTTTCTCTATGCTCATCCGCTCGCCTTTCCATCCTGACATTCATTCGTCGTTGTCGAGATGCTGAAGCCTATATTTCGTCACACTGCGCGCGGCGCAAAACATATCGGGCGTTTTACGCGGTGGGCGCTCCTACTCCTTGCCGTGACTGGCGCCAGCGCAATGTTACTCTTGCGCTATGTCGTCTTGCCGGATATCGAGCGCTATCACACTGACATCGTTGCAGCTTCTAGTAGAGCGCTCGGACGTACGGTCGATATCGGTCGTATCGAGGCGGATTGGAACGGGCTGCGTCCACGACTGTTGTTGTCGAATGTGAAGGTGCTCGATGCGCGAGGGCAGGTTGCGGTGGAGCTGCCCCGATTGCACAACACAGTGGCTTGGAGCACGCTCATCGTAGGAGAGCTGCGTTTCCACAGTCTTGAACTGTCCAGCCCGGACCTGATGGTGCGCCGAGATGCACAAGGAAAGATATTCATCGCCGGCATCACCGCCGATGCGCAGGCCAGTGTGAATTCCGATGCGAACACATCTGATTGGTGGCTGCGCCATTCCAACATCATCGTGCACGGCGGACATATCGTTTGGCAAGACGATATGCGAGCGAAGCCGCCACTCGAATTCAATGATGTGGAATTGCGTATCTTCAATCGCGGTGAGCGCCATCGCTTTGCGTTGAATACGCGCGTGTCGACTCAGCAGGCATCGCGTATCGATCTGCGCGGCGATCTTTACGGAGAAAGTTTCACCAAGCTTAACGAATGGCAGGGCGAACTCTATGCGCAACTCGACGATGTCGATGTGACGGATTGGGAACGGTGGTTCGCTTTGCCAGAGTCGGTCAAGAGCGGTGCTGGCCAGGCGAGGGTTTGGCTTGGGTTGGCGCGAGGTGAGATACAACGCATGGACGCGGATGTCGATCTGCGTGATGTGAACGTCAAACTTGAAGAGACTTTGCCTCGACTCGAGATGCCTAGTCTAAAAGGAAGGCTGTCTTGGCGTAGTATGGCTCAAGGACTGACGATCTCGACACAAGGTCTGTCTTTGCGTCTGCGTGATGGGTTCGAACTCAAGCCCACCGATCTCTCCCTAGAATACACACCTAAACAAGGTTATCGCTCTGCCTCGGGAGAGGTGAATGTCAATGCGCTCGACCTCTCCGATATCAACACCTTGCTCGCCTATTTTCCGCTCGAAGGTGATCTGAAACAGAGATTGCAAGCCCTATCCCCACAAGGGAAGGTGAGCGATCTGCATGCGAGCTGGCAGGGCGACCTCGAACATCTTGCTCAGTATCGGGTACGGGCTAGATTCGTCGATGTCGGCGTGCGGCAAGTGGGGGAGCAGCCTGCATTCTCGGGCTTGACGGGCGAGGTGGAGGGGAGTGACAGAGCGGGGACGTTAAGGATCAACAGTCGCGATCTGAAGGTGCAAGCGCCAGGTTTCATGGCCGATCCGTTGACGCTCACGCAAGCGGATGCCCGTTTGGATTGGCAGCGCAACGGTCGTGGCTGGGAACTGAAACTGAATGACACCCGTCTGCGCAATGAAGACTTGGAGGGCACCGTCTCCGGCGGATATCAGATAGATGATGGTCCCGGTGTCGCCGACCTCACCATCAACCTGAAACATGCCTCAGTGAAGCATGCCGCACGCTACATCCCCATGCATGCCTTCAATGATGCGACATACCATTTCTTGCAGACCGGCCTGCAAGAAGGTGAGGCGGATTCCTTTGTGATGCGTGTACGTGGCGACTTGCGCAACTTCCCATTTCCCGACAGCAAAGATGGTCTGTTCAAGATCGAGGCCCGTGCAAAGGATGTCGCGATCGAATTCGATCCAGGATGGCCGCGCATCGAGCGTGCACAAGCGAATCTACTCATCCATGGGCGACGCCTAGAAGTGCATGCCATCAAGGCGATGACGGCGGGAGCGGCTTTGCAGAATGTGAAGGTGGTCTTGCCAGATACCTTGGCGGATGCACTGGTGATGGAAGTGGATGGTGAGGCAGCAGACACGACGCAACATTGTCTCGATTACATCCGTAAGAGTCCCGTCAGCGGCTATCTCGATGGCTACACGGACGGTTTCAGTGCGGTGGGGAATGGCGTGCTCAAACTACGTCTCGACATCCCGATGGATGGTGACGAACCAGCCAAAGTCCTAGGCAGTTTTCGCTTCAGCGACAACGAAGTCGATCTGGGGGAGAGTGTGCCCTTGCTGAAGAATGCCTCCGGCCAACTCTCGTTCACGAACAGCACATTGCAAGCGAACAACTTGCAAGCTCAGATACTGGGTGGACCTGCACGCATCACATTGAAGAGTGAGGGCGGTGTTTTGCTCACCCAAGCTACAGGCAAGCTCGATGCAGATAGTCTGCCGAAGACCTATCGCTATCCCTTGCTGCGACACTTGCACGGCACGGCTGAATGGTCGACTGAGGTCAGAGTGAAAGATAGGCTGGCTGACGTGGTCGTGACTTCCGACCTGCATGGTTTGTCATCCGATCTGCCACGACCATTCAACAAGAAGGCGACCGAAAAGAGATCCCTGCGTTTCGAGCAGCGAGACATCAACACCAAGAACGATGCCATCAGTTTGCGTTATGCGGACGTCATCAACGCTGAACTGATACGCACATCTGTGGTGGCCGGCAGGTGGGACATCAAGCGTGGGAGTGTGATGCTGGGGGCGGTACGCAAGCCTGCACGTGCAGACGGTATCTTGATCGCGGGCGATATCCCTGAATTCGCCTTGGAAGGGTGGAGTGGCTGGTCTGATTTTCCCAACAGCGAAGGTGTGCAGCCCAATATCTCGAACATCGATCTGACGGTGGGTAAGGTGTACGGCTACGGCAATACCATCAATCAACTTAACATCAGAGGCAGTGGCCGCAACGGGCTGATCAGTACGCGCCTAGCATCGAAGGAATTGAATGGCGACCTCATCTGGCAACCGCAAGACCAAGGTCGTTTGTTGGTGCGTCTGAAGAGTGCGGTGTTGGGTAGTAGTGGCGAAGAGAGCGCAGCACCGATTGCCACTCAAGCCACGGCAGCGGTCAGCCAAGGATCGAGTAGTTTGCCTGAGATCGATGTGGCGATCGAAAGATTGACATGGAAAGGTCGCCAGCTAGGGCATCTGGAGATGTTGCTGAACGGTGGTGGGAACGATGTGGTGATGCAGAACCTCAGGCTCACCAACCCGGATGGGGTGTTCAGCGCGACAGGGCGATGGAGCGCGGCGACCGATACGACACGGCTCGACACCAAGCTGGAGATCAGCAATGCAGGCAAGATCATGTCGCGCTATGGTTACTCCGAAGGATTCAAAGACGGCAGTGGCACGTTGGAATCCGATCTGACTTGGACGGGTTCACCTGCTGAGTTCAACTACGGCAGTTTGGATGGCAAGCTCAAACTGAAGACGGGCAAGGGACGGTTCTTGCAGGTCAATCCGGGGGCGGCCAAATTGTTGGGGGTGTTGAGTCTGCAATCCCTGCCTAAGCGTATCTCGCTTGATTTTACCGATGTCATCAGCCCCGGTTTTGAATTCGATAGCATCACAGGTGAAGCGACCATCGAGCACGGCCTACTCAAGACCAACGATTTCAAGATGGTAGGGGCGGCAGCCAAGATCACCCTCAATGGGCAGGTCGACCTCGAGCGCGAGACACAGAACCTCAAGGTGCGAGTAGCGCCGACCATCGGCGATAACGTCTCCTTGCTTTCATTCGCTGCAGGACCTGCGGTCGGTGTCAGCGTGTTGCTGGCCAATAAAATATTGCGTGATCCTCTCGATAAGCTGGTGGCGTTTGACTACAATGTGAGCGGCAGTTGGGCAGACCCCAAGGTTGAGAGATTGGGGCAGCCAAAAGCCCAAGCGATACCCTAACTATAATCTTCTATCCAGAATAGGAAACCGTTGACCATGTCCTCGCTCGATAACACACAGACCCGCATCGCTGCGCAACAGAACGCATTCAAGGTCGCTGCCATCCAGATGGCGTCTGGACCTAACGTCGAAGGTAATCTGAACGAGGCACGAAGGCACATCGCCAAGGCGGTGGAGCAAGGCGCGAAGTTGGTCGTGTTGCCAGAGTTCTTCGCCATCATGGGGATGGAAGCGCAAGATACCGTCAAGGCGCGCGAGCAGGCAGGTCAAGGCAATATCCAGCAGTTCCTCAGCGAGACCGCGCGTAAGCACAAGATTTGGCTGGTCGGTGGTTCCATCCCGTTAGCTGGTGACTCACCGGACAAAGTGCGCAACAGCTGCTTGGTGTTCGACGAGACGGGCGCGCAAGTGGCGCGTTACGACAAGATCCATCTGTTCAATCTGACCCTAGGTAACGAAGCCTACAACGAAGCGCAGACCATCGAAGCGGGTAATCAAGTCGTGGTCGTGGATAGTCCATTTGGACGTATCGGATTGGCTGTGTGTTACGACTTGCGCTTCCCTGAGCTGTTCCGTGCCATGAAGAATGTGGACATCATCGTGCTGCCAGCTGCCTTCACTGCAACCACGGGCAAGATGCACTGGGAGCCCTTGGTGCGCGCACGTGCCATCGAGAATCTTTCCTATTTCATCGCGGCAGCCCAAGGCGGCTACCACGTCAATGGGCGCGAGACACACGGTCACAGCATGATCGTCGATCCATGGGGGCGTATCTTGGATGAGTTGCAACGCGGTTCGGGTGTGGTCGTGGCCGACATCAATCCAAGCTATCATGCCAGTCTGCGTAAGAGCTTGCCTGCACTGACACACCGCACCTTGTCCTGCTCAGCATGAGTGGCGTGATGCAACTGGCGCAGCGTGCGCTACTCACCGCGCACGGACTTGAGCCGCATCATCTCGAAGGTATCTTTGGCAAGATGTCGGCGCATCGTGTCGATTATGCCGACTTGTATTTCCAATATAGCCGTGCCGAGAGTTGGTCACTGGAAGAAGGCATCGTCAAATCGGGTAGTTTCCATATCGACCAAGGTGTCGGTGTGCGTGCAGTGAGCGGCGAGAAGACCGCCTTCGCCTACTCCGACGACATCACCCTCAATGCCTTGGAAGATGCAGCACTGGCGACACGCGCCATCGCGCGTCAAGGCGGCACGCAGACAGCCAAACATCTACATGCGGGAAAGTCACACCAACTTTATCTTCCGCACGATCCCATCGCTACGTTGAAGGCGGAACAGAAGGTCGCTTTGTTGGAGCGTCTGGAACGTATCGCACGCGGCTTGGATGCGCGCGTGACCCAAGTCATCGCCAACCTGGCGGCTGAGTACGATGTCGTGTTGATCGCGCGCAACGATGGGCTGATGAGCGCTGACATCCGCCCCTTGGTGCGACTCTCCTTGCAGGTCATCGTCGAGAGCAATGGTCTTCGTGAACAAGGATCCTCAGGCGGCGGTGGTCGCTTCGGGTACGACTATTTCACCGAAGATAAGCTACAAAGCTATGCGCAGGAAGCCGTGCATCAGGCAGTCGTCAATCTCGACGCGCGTCCTGCGCCAGCCGGCAACATGACGGTCGTGTTAGGCAGTGGCTGGCCGGGTATCTTGTTGCATGAGGCGGTCGGTCACGGCTTGGAAGGCGACTTCAATCGCAAAGGTAGCTCCAGTTTTGCAGGACGTATCGGCGAGCGCGTCGCAGCGAAGGGCGTCACTGTGGTGGACGATGGAACCATCAAAGACCGACGCGGCTCACTCAATGTGGACGACGAAGGTAATGCGACGCAACGCACCGTCCTCATCGAAGACGGCATCCTGCGCGGCTATCTGCAAGACAGCATGAACGCCCGCTTGATGAAGACGAAGGTCACCGGCAACGCACGCCGCGAATCGTTCGCGCATCTCCCCATTCCGCGTATGACCAACACCATGATGCTCAATGGTGACAAGACGCACGAGGAGATCATCGCTTCGGTGAAACATGGTCTGTATGCAGCCAACTTCGGTGGCGGTCAGGTGGACATCACCAGCGGCAAGTTCGTGTTCTCCACTACCGAGGCTTACATGATCGAGGATGGCAAGATCACCTACCCAGTGAAAGGCGCGACGCTGATCGGTAACGGTCCGGATGCGCTCACGCGCGTCAGCATGATCGGTAACGACATGGCGCTCGATCCCGGCGTGGGGACGTGTGGTAAAGAGGGGCAGAGCGTGCCGGTGGGGGTGGGTCAGCCGACCTTACGTATCGATGGCTTGACCGTGGGCGGTACTGGCTGACAGGGACCGTGCAGTGATGTAGTCCCTTGTGTTGACGTGTTTGACGAACCAGTCAGCCAACTCCGTTTCGATGTATTCCAACATGAGTTGTACTTCGCGCGTCTTCTGCCAGTGTTCGATGCGGTAAGCGAGCTTATTCAATACTCGATCATGCTCGGCTTTGTGCGCATCGTGAGGCTTGAATGCCGCCGTCAGCATGGCCTGCTCCTCTGCGGCGAATTGCGCTTTCAGATGATTTAAGAATTCAGATAGTTTCGCGTCGATCTCGGCATGCGTGGCGTGTCGGTCGAAGAGTGCCATCACCTCTTCGCGCAGGGTGACGAATGGGGTATGGTCGAATAGTTTGGCTGTATCCATGCGCAGTCCTACTGTGGTCGTTGTGCGGCGATGAAGCGGGCGGTGACGAAGTCCATGGTGCTGACGTGATTGACGAACCAGTCGCCGACATCCTTATCAAGCCACGCACGCAAGACGTTCGCATCTCTGTCCTGCTTCCAGTTCGCCACATGTGTCGCGATGTCCTTCAGGACGGTATCGTGTTCTCCCTTGTGGACAGGGAAGGGCGGGAAATTCACTTCGCGCATCAAGCGCTCTTCTTCCCCAAAATGCAGTCTCGTGTGGTCGAGTAACTCATCCAACAATCCATCCACTGCGGCCACATTGCCTGATGATGACAAAAGGCCAAGCGATTCGTCGCGTAATGCCACGAATTCGGCATGGTCATGGTTCATGAAATCCAGTGCGACTTGAGGGTAGTTCAGCATGCTCGTTCCTGTCGTTGTATAGGTCTTGAAGGGCATGTTTTCGGTATAATCCGCGCCTTATGCAGATTCTACGCGGACTTTACTCTCCAGACCTTCAGCCCATCGCAGTCACTATCGGAAATTTCGATGGTGTGCACTTGGGTCATCAGGCATTGTTGGACGAGTTGCGCGAGGTCGCACAGCAACGTGGATTGAAGACTGCGGTGGTCATCTTTGAACCACATCCGCGTGAGTTCTTCACGCCACAACAAGCTCCGGTGCGCTTAACTAGCCTGCGCGAGAAGTTGGAACAGTTTCGTGAGATAGGCGTGGATAGGGTGCATGTGTGCCGCTTCGACGCGCACTTCGCCAAGATGACAGCCGAAGATTTCATGGCATCACTGTCTGAGAAGATGCATGCGAAGTTCGTATCGATCGGTGACGATTTCCGTTTCGGTAGCGGACGAGTGGGCGATTTCGCCTTGATGGAGAAGATCGGTCTGCAACGCGGCTTCGA
>JAVBYP010000217.1 GCA_030823965.1 Sideroxydans sp. | reverse complement strand
CGGCACGCTGGTTGGCGAAAAAGGAAAACGAAGCAGACTTGATCGGTGGTGTGAACCTCGCCATCAAAGACCCCTACCTCGCACGTACCCTGCTCGATCTGTCACAGACCGCCACCATCAACGACAGCCTGAAACTCGCCAAACATGTACTCAAAGAAGTCGGGCATATCAACAAGCTACACAGAGGGCATGTCGAGCAAGCAGGTTTCGCCGTATTGAAATCTCCGGACATCCCATCCATCTTGGTCGAGACCGCTTTCATCAGCAATCCAGAAGAAGAGAAACGATTGCAGGATGAGGATTATCAAGATGAGATGGCGCGCGCCATCCTTGGTGGTATCAAGCGTTACTTCGCAGCGAATCCAGCACTGTCGAAACAGCGAATCGCGCAGAACGATTAGGCAGGAAACACGCCTGTAGAAAGATAGCGGTCGCCGCGATCACACACGATGAACACGATGGTGGCGTTCTGCACTTTTTGTGAGATACGCAAAGCCACGCTCAATGCGCCGCCTGAAGACACACCACAGAAGATACCTTCTTCACTGGCCAAACGACGCATCATCACTTCTGCATCTTGTTGTCCCACATATTCCAACGCATCGACGTTCTTTTGGCTGTATATCTTGGGTAGATAAGCTTCTGGCCATTTACGGATACCGGGTATCTGTGCGCCCTCTTCTGGCTGCACACCGATGATCTGGATATTGGGATTCACTTCTTTGAAGTAACGCGAGCACCCCATGATAGTCCCCGTCGTGCCCATGCTGCTGACGAAGTGGGTGACACGGCCTTGTGTATCGCGCCATATCTCCGGCGCAGTCCCTTCGTAATGTGCCAGCGGATTATCCTGATTAGCGAACTGGTCGAGGATGATGCCGCGTCCTTCATCGCGCAATCTTTCCGCCGTGTCGCGCGCCAACTCCATGCTGCCTTCTTTCGGCGTCAAGATGAGTTCTGCGCCGAATGCTCGCATGGTCTGACGACGTTCGATACTTTGATTGTCGGGCATGACGAGGATGAGGTTGTAGCCGCGCATCGCCGCCGCCATCGCCAGTGCGATGCCCGTGTTACCACTGGTCGCCTCGATGAGTGTGTCGCCCGGTTTGATCGAACCGCGCTCTTCAGCACGCCGGATCATCGAAAGTGCTGGCCTATCCTTCACCGACCCTGCTGGATTGTTCCCCTCCAACTTGGCGAGGATGATATTGGAGGTGTTACCGGGAATACGTTTGAGCCTGACCAGCGGAGTGTTGCCAACGTAGTCGTCTAATGTCTTGTACATATTGCGGATCCAAAAATGGAGAACGCCAGCATGATAAATGCTGGCGTTCTGTTTTGCACTGCTTGCATCAGATAGCGATACCGGTAGCGTCGAACATGCCTTCGAACAAAATGGAGCTGAGGTAGCGCTCGCCTGAATCGGGCAAGATGACCACGATGGTCTTGCCCTCATTCTCTGGTCGCTGCGCTAGACGAACGGCGACTGCCACCGCCGCACCACAAGAGATGCCTGACAAGATGCCTTCCTCGCGCGCCAAACGACGTGCATACAACACCGCATCCTCGTTGGTGACTTGCTCGATGTCATCCACCAAGGAGAGGTCCAGCGCCCCTGGCACGAAGCCCGCGCCGATGCCTTGTATCTTGTGCGGCGCCGGCTTCAAGTCTTGCCCTGCGCGCTTTTGCGTAAGGACAGGGCTGGCGGCCGGTTCGACAGCAACGGAGCGTATCGCCTTGCCTCGGGCCTTCTTGATGTAACGCGAGATGCCTGTGATGGTACCGCCGGTGCCTACACCCGACACGAGGATGTCGATGTTGCCATCGGTGTCTTCCCATATCTCTGGTCCCGTCGTCGCTTCGTGGATCGCTGGGTTGGCTGGATTTTCGAACTGCTGCAACAGCACGTATTTTGGATCGGATTCGGCGATCTCTTTGGCCTTGGCGACCGCGCCACTCATGCCTTTAGCCCCCTCGGTCAGCACCAGCTTCGCCCCAAAGGCGACCAACAGTTTGCGACGCTCGACACTCATGGTCTCAGGCATGGTCAGGGTGAGCGGAATGCCCCGTGCAGCAGCGACGAACGCTAGCGCTATACCCGTGTTGCCACTGGTCGGCTCGACGATCTCTTTACCAGGGCCGAGCACACCACGCTTCTCTGCATCATCCACCATCGCGACACCGATACGGCATTTGACCGAGTACGCAGGATTACGCCCTTCGATCTTGGCGAGGATGGTGGCTTTCGCGCCATCACCGATGCGATTCAGCTTGACGAGCGGTGTACGCCCGACGGATAAAGAGTTGTTTGCGAATACGTTCGACATGTGACACCTCGTGTGTGGGATACGGATTGGTGAAGTCTAGCGGAATTCAGCCATATGACTAACTAACCTCTGGTCATATGCTATGAAGATTTCAATCTAAGCCTTCAAAAACGAACCCGCCTAATGACGCAGGCGGGTTCGATGATCTACAACAAACAAATTCAGCTTAGGCCGACTTCGCCAACATGTGCTTCACGTAGTTGGCCGTGCCTTGTTCCACCGTCAGGAACTGTTCGGTGTAGCCCACGTCACGCAAAGCGCTGATGTCTGCCTGAGTGTAGCTCTGATATTTACCGCGCAACGCATCTGGGAATGGGATGTAACGGATGAGTTGCTGCTCATGCATCTGCGCCAAAGTCAGCACGCTTTCGCCTTTTTCCGCACGCAAGGTATTGATGGTGGCAGCGGCCACATCATTGAAGCTTTGTGCATTGCCCGTACCTAGATTGAAGATGCCGGACTTGCCCGGGTGATCTAGGAAGAACATGTTGACCTTGACCACGTCTTCGATAGAGACGAAATCGCGACGCTGACCGCCGTTGGCATAACCATCACAACCTTCGAACAGTTTCACGTAGCCTTCCGCACGATACTGGTTGAAGAAATGGTAAGCCACCGACGCCATGCGCCCCTTGTGCTGCTCACGCTTTCCATACACGTTGAAATAGCGGAAGCCTGCGATCTGTGATGTGCGATTGGACCAACGGCGACGCACCACTTGGTCGAACAAGAATTTGGAGTAGGCATACACATTGAGTGGCGACTCGTATTCGCGACTCTCTTTGAACACGCCACCGCCACCATACACAGAAGCGGAAGAGGCATACAAGAACGGCACTTCTTCACGCTGGCAGTGATCGAGCAGGGAGAGCGAATAGTGATAGTTATTCTCCATCATGTAGCGACCATCGGTCTCCATGGTGTCCGAACATGCTCCCTCGTGAAGCACGGCGGTGGTGATGCCTTTGAATTGACCGTCTTTCAATTTTTCCAAAAAGACATTCTTGTCGAGATAGTCCGCAATATCGCAATCGGTGAGATTCCTAAACTTATCCGTGTTGGTCTTCAGATTGTCGACCGCGATGATGTTGGTCTCACCACGCTCGTTGAGCGCCTTGACGATGTTCGATCCGATGAATCCTGCTGCTCCAGTAACGATGTAATACATATCAACTCCCCATGTCTTCTAATATCTCTGCACGCGACACCGTTGCCGTGCCCAACTTGGCCACAACGATACCGGCTGCGCGATTTGCGATGCGTACGGCATCCGCCATATCTGCACCGCTTGCCAGCATCACTGCCAGCGTAGCGATGACCGTGTCACCCGCACCACTCACGTCATACACCTCACGTGCTTGTGTCGGCTCATGCATCACCTCTTTATCACGGAACAAAGTCATACCTTCTTCGCTTCGTGTCACCAGTAATGCATCCAGCTTCAGGTCAGCACGCAGTTTTTGTGCCTTGGCATTCAGCTCAGCTTCATCTTTCCAGTTGCCCGCCACTTCACGGAACTCGCTACGATTCGGCGTGAGCAGTGTCGCACCTTGATAACGCGCATAGTCGTCACCTTTAGGATCGACCAATACTGGCTTCCCTGCTGCACGCGCCGCCTTGATCATTTCCGCGATATGGGTCAAACCACCTTTGCCGTAGTCAGACAAGATGACCACATCGGCGAGGGGCAGCTTGGCATGGAAATCAGCCAGCTTCGCATTCAATACTTCATGGCTCGGAGGCGTCTCGAAATCGATACGCAGTAGTTGTTGATGACGTGCGATGGCGCGCAACTTGACGATGGTAGAGATGCTGTCATCGCGATGCAGCAAGGCTTCTACTCGTCCCTGCTCAGTCAACAGACGTTGCAGGCAATCGCCCGCCTCATCAGCACCGACCACCGACAACAAGGTGCAATTAGCACCCAGACAACCGATGTTGCGCGCCACGTTGGCGGCACCACCAGGGCGCTCTTCGACTCGGCTCACCTTCAATACAGGCACTGGCGCTTCTGGCGAGATGCGATGCACATCACCGAACCAATAGCGATCCAACATCACATCGCCAACGACCAATATCCGTGCTTTTTCGAATGACGGCAGCTTCATGCTGCACCTCCTATGTCTTGAGAGATTTCCTTGAGTGCGATCAATGGATCTGCTGCTTGCGTGATGGGACGACCGATGACCAGATAGCTAGATCCCGCTTCCAAAGCTGAGCGTGGCGTCATGATGCGCGATTGATCGTCTGCCGCAGCATTCGCAGGGCGTATACCCGGCGTGACCAGACAGAAATCCTTGCCGCATTGCTGACGTAGCGCGCTTGCTTCCTGCGCTGAGCAAACGACACCATCCAGCCCACTATCCTTTGCCAATCCCGCCAGACGCGAGACCATCTCGGCAGGTGATGCGGTGATGCCGATACCTTGCAAGTCTTCCTGCGCCATGCTGGTCAACACTGTGACTGCGATGAGTTTTGGGCGGTTCGCCACGTTCTCCAATGCCTCACGTGCAGTCTCCATCATGCGTCTTCCTCCCAGCGCATGTACGTTGACCATCCACACACCGAGCGATGCGGCAGCCTTGCAGGCTTGTGCGGTCGTGTTGGGGATGTCGTGGAATTTAAGATCAAGGAACACATCGAAGCCACGTTTTTGCAATTGCTCCACGAACTGTGGGCCTGCGACAGTGAACAACTCCTTGCCCACTTTCAAGCGACACAAGGAGGGTTCCAGTCGTTGCACCAAACCCAACGCAGGTGCTGCTTGAGGATAGTCGAGGGCGACGATGATCTTTGCGTCTTTCATATGGTCAATCCATTCTCTTCGCTACGCTTGGGCGAGTAACTCTCCCAGCTATGACATGCAGGACAGTGCCAATAAAATTGTTTAGCTTTGAAACCGCAATGGCCGCAGCGATACATCGCCAGACTGCGTGTGCGGTTGTGGATGAGGCCCTTCACCAGTTCGATATCCGAGCGACGCTCACCGCTATACCCAAGCAATTGGGCCTCCAACAACTTGTCCAAACCGAGCAAGCTAGGATTACGCTTCAATTCGTTGCGCACCAACTGATAGGCAGCTTCCGCACCATCACGTTGCACGATGACGCTGAACAACACATTCATCAGATCGAGCGACGGATATTTTTGCAGGTAGCTCTGCAACAAAACAACGCCACCATTCTCATCATTGTTCTGGCGATAACCTTGCAACACACGCTCCGCCACCAGGGGCAGATATTGCGCATCCTGTTGCTCGACTTTCTTCCAGATCTCGATGGCGCGCGGTGCATGCCCCGCCGCCAACTCGATGTCGCCCAACATCATGCTGGCACGCACCCCTTTGGGATCCGCATTCAAGGCTTGTTCAAGATGCACTACCGCTGCTTCAGTCTGCTTTTGAGCCAGTTCGCTCGCAGCGAGCTCACAGAAGAAGAACGCCGCCAATTTGCCGTGCGACTCCCCCGTCAATGCGGTCAGTCGTTGCGTGATGTCGATCGCCTTCAGCCAGTCATGCTCCTTTTGGAATATCTCCAACAGGAACTCGAGCGACTCTTTCTCATAGGGCGTTCCATGCAGACTCTGGAAGGCTGTCTCCGCCCTATCCAAGATACCCGCCTTCAAATAGTCCTGTGCCAACTCGAACAAAGCTTGTTGCTTCTTCACTTCGTCCAAGTCTCCGCGCTCGACCAGATTCAGGTGCATGCGGATCGCCCTATCCACTTCGCCACGACGCCGGAACAAACTACCTAGCGCAAAGTGCAGTTCGATCGTTTGTGGATCGACCTTGACCACCTCGATGAACGCCTCGATGGCTTGGTCTTGTTGCTCGTTGAGTAGGAAATTCAGTCCCTGAAAGTAGGAACGTGGAAGCGTGTTCGATTCAGTGAGTAGCTCTTTGATGTCGATACGTGCAGCCAACCACCCCATTCCGAAGAAGAGCGGAAAGACCAGCAGCATCCAAGGTTCAAAATCCATCTACGGTTCGATCAAGAAGGTTGTATGGGAAGACGGCTGTTCTCTTCAGCCTGATCCAATTTGTGTCGCATCTGCAGCTCGCGTTGTGCAGCAGCCAATTCGCGGCGTTGTTGTAACACGGAACCCAGCATGGCGAGGATGCCGACAGCAGCACCCACAGCGAAGAAACACAGCGATACGACCACCAGTGAAGTGTTCCACTCGTAGCCTAAGAAATAACGCAGTGTGACGGGTTGGTCGTTCTTCAGCGCGAAGCCCAACAGGGCCACGAACAGCACGACTCTCAATACCCAGATGATGTAACGCATACCGCTATTTTCCCACTAATTGAAGGCGCAAAGATAGCATGAACATTAGGGTGTGCCCAAAAAATTGGCGGCACATCTTGCGATGGCCGCCAATCATTCACGACTATTTCATTTTCTTACGATTGCGGTAGATCGACACGCTCACGCAGCTCTTTGCCTGCTTTGAAATGCGGTACGTACTTGGCAGGTACTTGAACCTTGTCGCCCGACTTGGGATTACGACCCAAGCGCGGTGGACGATAGTTCAAGGCAAAACTGCCGAAACCTCGGATCTCGATACGCCCACCTTTGGACAAGGTTGACGACATGCTATCCAAGATCACCTTCACAGCCAGCTCGGCATCTTTGCCGAGCAACTGTGTGTGACGTTCCGCAAGCTTGGCGATAAGGTCAGAACGAGTCATGACACCCACTCCTCTTCTTACGACTCAGCCTTGCTGGAATCCATCTTGGCTTTGAGCAATGCTCCCAGATTGGTCGAACCGGATACATTGGTGTTGTCAGCTGCGAACTTCTGCATCGCTGCTGCTGTATCAGCCTTGTCCATCGCCTTGATGGAAAGGTTGATGCCACGGTTCTTGCGATCCACGTTGATGATGACAGCCTTGACGCTATCGCCTTCTTTCAAGTGTGTGCGGATGTCTTCTACGCGGTCAGCAGAGACTTCAGACGCCTTCAGATACGCTTCGACGTCACCGTCCAAAGCGATCACAGCACCCTTAGCATCCAGAGACTTCACGATACCAGTAACGATCGCGCCCTTGTCGTGGCCGGAAGAAACGAAGCCGCCGAAAGGATCACCTTCCATTTGTTTAACGCCGAGGGAGATACGCTCACGCTCAACATCGATAGCCAATACGACTGCTTCCAGATCGTCGCCCTTCTTGTAGTTGCGTACGGCTTCTTCGCCAGCGACGCTCCAAGACAGGTCAGACAAATGCACCAGACCGTCGATACCGCCATCCAAACCGATGAACACGCCGAAGTCAGTGATGGACTTGATCGCGCCTTTGACCTTGTCACCCTTTTGGTGGTTAGCTGCGAAGTCGTCCCATGGGTTGGACTTGCACTGCTTCATACCTAGGGAGATACGACGACGTTGTTCGTCGATTTCCAAGATCATGACTTCTACTTCGTCACCCAAGGAAACGACCTTGGATGGATGTACGTTCTTGTTGGTCCAATCCATCTCGGAAACGTGTACCAAACCTTCGATACCTTGCTCGATCTCAACGAAAGAGCCGTAGTCAGTCAGGTTAGTGACCTTACCGAACAGACGTGTACCTTGTGGGTAACGACGTGCCAGACCATTCCAAGGATCGTCGCCCATTTGCTTGATGCCCAGAGAAACACGGTTCTTCTCTTGGTCGAACTTCAGGATCTTGGCTTCGACTTCGTCGCCAACGGTCAACACTTCGGATGGGTGCTTCACGCGACGCCATGCCAAGTCAGTGATGTGCAACAGACCGTCGATACCGCCCAAGTCAACGAATGCGCCGTAGTCAGTGATGTTCTTGACGATACCCTTGACGATCGCGCCTTCTTTCAGATTCTCCAGCATGGACTCACGATCAGCGCCTTGAGTCGCTTCCAGCACAGCACGGCGAGAAACCACCACGTTGTTGCGCTTGCGATCCAGCTTGATGACCTTCAATTCCATGGTCTTGTTTTCGTATGGTGTGGTGTCCTTGACTGGACGTGTGTCCACCAAAGAGCCCGGCAAGAATGCACGGATGCCGTTAACCATGGCAGTCAGACCGCCCTTGACCTTGCCGCTGACATAACCTTCAACGATACGGCCTTCTTCCATCGCTTGTTCCAGATCGATCCAAGCAGCGAGGCG
>JAVBYP010000212.1 GCA_030823965.1 Sideroxydans sp. | reverse complement strand
CGGCTGTGGCTTGCGGCAGATTCTCTCTATGCGAGGACGGCAAACCACGATACATGGGGAATTCCGATATCAGCGGATAGAAATAGCGCCGAGGATGGATGCCTTTATCTTTGAGCTTCTGGTAAAGGTCATCGCGTGTGATTGGATACCCAGACTCCACCAAGATCGGGAAGTATGAGTAGTTGGCGACTTTCTCTCCCGCATCTTGCAGGCAGCGAATTCCCTTCACCCCTTGCAAACGCTCGCGGTATGCCGCATCGATCTCTTTGCGGCGCGCCAATGCCTGGTCTATGTATTTCAACTGCAATAATCCAAGCGCCGCATTGAATTCACTCATCTTGCCGTTGATACCGGACGCGACCACGCTGGTCTCGCCCACATGGCCAAAGTTCTTTAACTGATCAATGCGTATTTTGGTCTTGGCATCAGGGCAGACGATGGCGCCACCCTCAAAGGTGTTGAATACTTTGGTTGCATGGAAGCTCAACACTGACAGGTCTCCGTGATTCAACACGCTGGCTTGGCTGTCTTTCACACCAAAGGCATGAGCAGCATCGTAGATGACCTTAAGGTTGTAGTTGTCGGCGATTTTTTGAATCGCTTCGACATCGCAAGGATGACCGTAGCAATGCACAGGCATGATAGCCGTTGTCTGCGGTGTGATTGCCGCCTCGATTCTGGCCGGATCAAGATTGAGTGTGTTGGGATCAATATCCACAAACACAGGCTTGATGCTGTTCCACAACAGAGAGTGCGAGGTGGCAACAAATGAATATGGTGTGGTGATAACCTCACCGGTTACGCGCAGTGCCTGCAGCGCGGTGACCAGCGCGATTGTGCCATTTGTGAACAAGCTGATATGTTCTACACCGAGGTACTCACAAAGTGCTTGCTCCAACTGTTGGTGGAATGGGCCGCCGTTCGTCAGCACCTTGTTATCCCAAATTTTCTCCAGATATGGAATGAATTCTTCCAGAGGGGGTAGGTATGGCTGGGTAACGTAAACTGGTTTATTCATTACTAGTCCTTCCCAAACAGATCGCGACTGTAAACCTTATCCGCCACATCGCGGATATCGTCCGTAATGCGGTTGGCAACAATGACGTCCGCCTGTTGCTTGAATTGTGCGAGGTCATTCACCACTTTGGAGTGAAAGAACTCCGACTCCTTTAGCACCGGCTCATACACGATGACTTCGATGCCCTTTGCCTTGATGCGCTTCATGATGCCCTGGATACTGGAAGCGCGGAAATTGTCCGACCCTACCTTCATGATGAGGCGGTGAATACCAACCACTTTGGGATTGCTCTTGAGGATGCTGTCGGCGATGAAATCTTTGCGCGTGGTATTGGACTCGACGATAGCGTGAATGAGGTTCTGCGGCACATCGCTGTAGTTCGCCAACAACTGCTTGGTGTCCTTGGGCAGGCAGTAACCGCCATAGCCGAACGAGGGGTTGTTGTAATGGTCGCCGATGCGCGAATCGAGGCTTACGCCATGGATAATCTGCTTGGCATCCAGTCCATGCGTGGCTGCATAGGTATCCAGCTCGTTGAAATAGGCAACACGCATGGCTAGATAAGTGTTGGCGAACAGTTTGATCGCCTCCGCCTCGGTGGAGCCGGTGAACAGCGTTTCGATATTTTTTTTAACCGCGCCCTGCTTGAGCAGGTTGGCGAAAGTCTCGGCGCGCCTAGAACGTTCGCCGATGACGATGCGCGAGGGGTGCAGATTGTCGTACAGGGCGCGGCCTTCGCGCAGAAACTCGGGCGAGAAGATAAGGTTGTCGCAGTTGAACTGCGCGCGCGCCTTGACGGTGTAGCCCACCGGAATAGTGGATTTGATGATCATCACCGCCTTGGGGTTGATGCTCAGCACGTCCTTGATCACGGCCTCGATGGATTTAGTATTGAAATAGTTGGTCTCGGGATCGTAATCCGTTGGCGTGGCTATGATGACGTATTCCGCGCCGGCGTAGGCCTCGGATTTATCCAGCGTGGCTTTGAAGTTGAGTGTTTTGTGTTGCAGGTAGTCTTCAATCTCGACATCTTCGATCGGCGATTGCTTGCGGTTCAGCATCGCCACTTTTTCGGGAATGATGTCGAGCGCCACCACTTCATTGTGTTGGGCAAGCAGTATGGCATTGGAAAGACCGACGTAGCCGGTTCCTGCAATAGCTATTTTCACAAATTTATAATTTTTAATGAATCAGGTGTCATATCGAGGAGGGCCTATTCCTTAACGTTTCGCCAAACTATTTTACTCAAGGCAATAGTCACGCCCAGAAGACCACCTAGAAGAGAACCCAAAAGTAGGGCTAACATAACTTTGGGGGTAACTGGGTTTGGGCTCACCATGAGCGGCATAACCAACTTCGCTGGGTGTTGGTAAGCAAGCATTTCCTCCTCTTGTAACGCGTCAATGCGCGTTCGCAACCACGTCAATTTATCTAACTTTGCCAAATAGCCAAAACTGGCAGTCTCTGTTTTTTTGATTGATTCTAATTGTCGCATTTCGTCCGCGATTGCTCGTTGGTATTCCACAAGCTGCTCTTTTTTCCCCATTAGGCGCTCTGCAATAAGGTTATTTTGCTGTTCCACAACCATCTGTATGAGCGATTCTGAGCATTGATGGGCCAAATCCGCCGTCAAGGCGCGCACTTTCATTGTGAGCACATTTGGAATCACTTTTGAGAGCGCGACTTTGAGCGTACCACCCAGATTTTCCCCGACAGATTGTCCATCGGCAAAGCCACAGTTTTTCAATACGGCATCAGTAAAAGTAGCGGGGTAACGCAATCGTTCGGATAACATTGCGGGGCTTTCTATGTTGCCCAAAGGGTCTCCGAGCTGGGCCATTTGTAGCAGCGCAGTAGCCTCATATTTTTTTGGGGCTAGCTTCACGTAGGTGACGGCCAGTAAAAATCCCAATATCGCAGTTAGCGCGAAAAGCTTCACATTTTGTTTAAAAAAATTGTAGATGTCCTTCAGGCTTATCTCACGGCTCGCGTCATAGTCTTTTTCAGTCTGCATGGGAATACCCGTTTAAGTTATTTGAGTATTGTGATTAAACACGGCTAAATTCTGCTGCATGTTTAGATAAGAAAGGGCGATACCCTCCTTCAGCAACACCTTGCGCTCCCAACCAAGTGCCTTTATTCGCGACACATCCATTAACTTTCTCATGGTGCCATCCGGCTTACTGCTATCGAATGACAGCCCCCCCTCAAAGGCAACAACCTCTTTGACCATCTCAGCAAGTTCTCGAATAGTCAGATCTTCACCACAACCCACATTCACTAGCGGGGGCGTGTTGTCGTTAAACAAGCCACCGAGATTACTTTCAGGCTGTTCCAGTAGGAAAAGACAAGCATCCGCCATGTCGTCACTGTACAGGAACTCACGTTTGGGTGTGCCTGTGCCCCACACCACCACTTCCTTTGCGCCACTTTGCTTGGCCTCGTGCATCTTACGGATAAGGGCGGGCAAGACGTGGGAGTTGTTGAGGTCGTAGTTGTCATTCGGGCCATACAGGTTGGTAGGCATGGCCGCCATGTATTTGGTGCCGTATTGGCGGTTGTACGCATGGCACATCTCGATACCGGCGATCTTGGCCAGGGCATAGGGGCGATTGGTGGGTTCCAGCGGGCCCGTCAACAAGTATTCTTCCTTGATTGGTTGCGGACAATCCTTCGGATAGATGCAGGATGAACCCAAGAACAGCAGGCGTTCTACTTTGTTTTGGTAGGCGCTGTGGATGACGTTGTTCTGGATGACTAGATTGTCATGGATGAACTCAGCGGGATAGGTATTGTTGGCATGGATGCCGCCCACCTTGGCCGCTGCGAGGATGACGTAGTCTGGTTTCTCCGTGGCAAAAAAGGCTTGCACAGCCTTTTGGTCACGCAGCTCTAACTCGGCATGCGTGCGTGTGACGAGGTTGGTGTAACCCTTGACTTGCAGACGACGCACGAGGGCTGAGCCGACCAGCCCTCTGTGTCCTGCTATGTAGATCTTTGAGTTTTTATTCATCACAAAACAGAATCACTCGTTGTAATCAAACGTTACAAAGCCGTGCTTCTTCACTAACTCATCGCGTTTTGCACTCTTCAGGTCTTCGCGCGCCATTTCTGCCACGAGTTCCTCGAAAGTCACTTTGGGGGTCCAGCCCAGCTTTTGTTTAGCTTTGGACGGATCGCCCAATAAGGTCTCGACTTCAGTGGGGCGGAAGTAACGGGCGTCGACTTGGACGATACATTTATTGGTGGCAACGTCGTAGCCTTTTTCATCCACGCCTTTGCCTTCCCAGCGAATCTTGATATCCAGTTCTTTGGCTGCAGCATCGACGAATTGGCGCACGCTGTATTGCACACCAGTGGCGATCACAAAATCTTCGGGTTTGTCTTGTTGCAGCATCAGCCATTGCATCTCGACGTAGTCTTTGGCATGGCCCCAGTCGCGCAGGGAATCCATGTTGCCCAGATACAGACAATCTTGCAGGTTGAGTTTGATACGCGCCAAGGCGCGGGTGATCTTGCGGGTGACGAAGGTCTCACCACGGATTGGCGATTCGTGGTTGAACAGGATACCGTTACAAGCATAGATGCCATAGGCTTCACGATAGTTTACTGTGATCCAGTAGGCGTACATCTTGGCCACGGCATAAGGGCTGCGTGGATAGAAAGGGGTCGTTTCCTTTTGCGGAGTCTCTTGCACCATTCCGAACAACTCGGATGTGGAGGCTTGGTAGAACTTGGACTTCTTCTCCAGCCCCAAGATGCGGATAGCTTCAAGAATTCGCAATGTGCCGATGCCGTCTGCATTAGCGGTGTACTCG
Organism: Sideroxydans sp.; assembly: GCA_030823965.1. Lineage (GTDB taxonomy): Bacteria > Pseudomonadota > Gammaproteobacteria > Burkholderiales > Gallionellaceae > Sideroxyarcus. The sequence goes on along the minus strand of JAVBYP010000212.1, from coordinate 3,840 downwards.
GGCGTCTCGAACGAGACGGCGACGTGTGACATGGCAGCAAGATTGTATATCTCGTCAGGCTGGGTCTGTTGGATGATGCGAATCAAATTGGTAGAGTCGGTCAGATCACCGTAGTGCAGTTTGAACTTGGCGTTGTCCACATGCGGATCTTGGTACAAGTGGTCGATACGATCCGTATTGAATGAGGAAGAACGGCGCTTCACACCATGCACGGTGTAACCCTTCTTCAACAAGAACTCGGCCAGATAGGCTCCATCTTGACCGGTGATACCTGTGATCAGGGCGACTTTGTTTGTACTCAAGATGCTCTCCTTATAAAACTTAACAGTTTCGTTTCGTGATGCTTCGTTCAAGCTTGGATCAACGCTGCGATCTCTGCCGTACGCTGCTCCATCAATTTCATATCCGCGCGTGATTCCACGTTCAATCTCAACAACGGTTCGGTATTCGAGCCGCGCAGGTTGAAGCGCCACTCTGCGAACTCCGCACTCACGCCATCGGTGCGATCCACGATAGGGTTCATCGGCAGGTAGTGTTGCAAGATGCGTTCGATCATCTGCTTCACATCGCTCACGCGGTAGTTGATCTCTCCACTGCAGGGATAAGCTTTGATACGCTCACCCACCAGTTGCGACAAACGCTTGCCGCTGCGGCTCAGCAATTCGGCCACCAACAACCAAGGGATCATGCCGCTGTCGCAGTAGGCGAAATCACGGAAGTAGTGATGCGCGCTCATCTCACCACCGTAGATGGCGTTCTCCAAGCGCATGCGCTCTTTGATGAAAGCATGTCCGGTCTTGGATTGGATCGGATTCCCACCCGATTGATTGACGACGTCGATAGTGTTCCAAGTGAGTCGCGGGTCGTGGATGATCTTCTCGCCTGGATGTTTGACCAAGAAAGCCGCCGCCAGCAAACCTACGATGTAATAGCCTTCGATGAACTCGCCGTGCTCATCGAACAAGAAGCAACGGTCAAAGTCGCCATCCCATGCGATGCCCATGTCTGCTTTGTTTGCCTTCACCGCATCGGTGGTGGCTGCACGGTTTTCCGGCAGCAGTGGATTGGGAATGCCGTTAGGGAAAGTGCCGTCAGCTTGGTGATGCACTTTGATGAAGGTGATGGGGATGTTCAGTTGCTTGAAGCGTGTCTCGATCTCGTCGATGACATGCCCTGCCGCCCCATTGCCGGAATTGACCACGAGCTTCAGCGGCTTGATGGCTGTGGGTTCGATGTAGGTGAGCAGGTGATCTACAAAAGGATCGAGGATCGAGGATCGAGTCAGTGTTCCGCGCTTTGTTGCGTGTCCGAATTGATTCGCCTCGGCTAGGGCTTGGATGGCTTTAAGACCGGTGTCACCACTGATGGGAACGGCACCACGTGCCACCAACTTCATGCCGTTGTAGTCCATGGGGTTGTGGCTGGCGGTGACTTCGATGCCACCGTCCACGTCCAGATGGAATGCAGCGAAGTAGATCTCTTCTGTCCCCACCATGCCGATGTCGATGACATCCGCACCGCCATCCATCAATCCATTGGCCAAAGCTTGTTTGAGGGTGGCGCTGGTGAGTCGCACATCGCCGCCCACGACGACGCGCTTGGCACCCAAGTGTTGCGCGTAAGCTCGACCGATACGATAGGCGATATCGTCATTGAGCTCTTCACCTAACTTGCCTCGGATGTCGTAGGCTTTGAAACAGGTGAGACTCACGCCTTGACCCTGCCATACATATCGTCGAAACGCACGATGTCGTCTTCACCCACATACTCACCACTCTGCACTTCGATCATCACGAGCGGCAACATGCCAGGATTCTCCAAGCGATGTTTGTGGCCTGCGGGGATGTAGGTGGATTCGTTGGTCTGGATGAAGAGCTCTTGTTGCCCATTGACCACCTTGGCCATGCCGCTGACAACGATCCAGTGTTCGCTACGATGGTGGTGCATCTGCAAAGAAAGAGATGCGCCCACTTTGACTTCGATGCGCTTGATCTTAAAGTGCGGGCCTTCTTCTAGCACGGTGTACGTACCCCATGGGCGATGTACGGTGCTGTGCAGAAGATAGGCTTCATGACCTGCTGTCTTAAGGCGATTGAAGATGTGTTTGACGTCCTGCACGTGGTTACGGTCAGCGACTAGAACGGCATCTGGTGTGTCGATGATGACTAGGTCTTTGACACCGACAGCGCCCACAAGACGTTCGTTGCTCTGGATGTAGCAGTTGCTGACGTCGTGCAACATGACTTCGCCTTCGATACGGTTGCCTTGTGCATCCGCCGAGGTGAGGTCACCGAGAGCCGTCCATGAGCCGATGTCGCTCCAGCCGATGTCGCATGGCACGACAGCGACGTTGGCAGACTTCTCCATCACCGCGTAGTCGATGGAATCATTGGGGACTTGTTTGAATGCTTCGGGATCCAATTCGAGTTGGCTGAAACCTTTGCCTTCGGCACTACGTGATTCGGCGATGCAAGCGATAGTGGCAGAAAGAATGGCTGGGCAGTGCTTTTCCATCTCTTGAATCATGACGCCCGCTTGGAAACAGAACATGCCGGAATTCCACAGGAAGCGGCCTGAGGCAACGTATTCTTTGGCAGTCTCTAGGTTAGGTTTTTCGACGAAGCGTTTGACGGCGTTGCCATCGGCTTCGATGTAGCCGTAGCCCGTCTCGGGCATGTCTGGCTTGATCCCAAAAGTGACAAGTTTGCCTTGGGCGGCCAATTGCATAGCACTCGCCACCGCTTTGGCAAAGGATGCTTGGTCTGCAATGAGATGGTCTGCGGCCAATACGAGCAGACAGGCATCATCACCGTGCATGGATGCGACTTGTAATGCGGCAGCTGCGATGGCGGGTGCCGTATTTCGACCAAAAGGTTCGAGGATGAAGCGGTTGGTAAGTTTTGTGTTTTCCGGAATGCTTGATACTTCGCGGTACTCGTCATCCGTCTTGAAGAGGAGCTCTCGATTGGTGACGGTCATGGTCTCAACGACTTGCGGTAGCACCGCCCCACGTAGCCATGCCTTCTGCAACAGACTCTGTCCATCGGCCAAGCGAATGAAGGGCTTAGGGTGGGTCTCGCGAGAGACTGGCCATAGGCGGGAACCTGCGCCGCCGCACAAAATTGTAGGAATTAGTTTTTTCATCGGACAAGTCAGCAAGCACGCATGATTGACACGCAACGCGCACATTTTATACGTTACATCGTGAAATACCTAGATTTTCAATGGCCTATATATTAGGCCCCAAGCCCTTCCATCGCCCCATTTCAGGTCTAACCAAACCATTGACGCTAGGTAGAACACACTCCATAAAACAAGGCAAACATCCAGCAATTTCCCGGCGTCGGACTGTCTCCAGAATAGAAGGGGCTGAGGCGTTATCGCTCACCAGCACTTCGAGATCGGCTGCAAGTGTCGAGTCGCGGCGGATTTTAGCCGCGATCGACGCCAGCCGTTCGTCAAGGAACTCAGGGCGATTATTAGGGTGTAACTGCAAGGGTAAGAAGCGGAGTTATCACGTACGGTTTACAGTAGAAATTGTTACATTTTTAAATATTGCGATCGATTCCTGCATCACTCCCTCCAGCGAAGTCAAAGATGGCTGATATCCAAACTCGGCTGCTCTGGTATTCATCGAGTAGTAGTGTGGTTTGCTGCCTGTTGAGTTAACGCTGGCCACCGCTTCGGAAACTTCATACTGCAACCCAAACTTCTCTTGCATGGCCACCAATAGACTTGGCTTCTCAATCGGGGCCCGGCTATAACAATCGACCGCCGCATTCGCAACAGGTGCAGCAAGAAGCGCGCAAACCATGCGATAGAAATCGGATGAATGCAAAA
>JAVBYP010000101.1 GCA_030823965.1 Sideroxydans sp. | reverse complement strand
CACGATGCGATCATCAAGCGCCTCGGTATCCGCGTGGACGAATTGAAGGGCTTCACTCTGTTCCGTCGCGGCTACGATGCGCGCAAACCCTCGGCCATCATGTTCATCTACACGCTGGATGTGGAAGTGGCGAACGAAGCCAAAGTGCTCCTTCGCTTCAAGAACGACCTGCATGTAAAAGTCGCACCAGACACCAGCTATCACCCTGTAGCCATCGCCCCCAAAGGATTAGCAGAACGTCCGGTCGTCATCGGTACTGGGCCATGCGGTCTGTTCGCCGGATTGATACTGGCGCAGATGGGCTTCCGCCCCATCATCCTCGAACGCGGCAAAGAGGTGCGTGAACGCACCAAGGACACTTGGGGCTTGTGGCGCAAACATGAGCTGAACCCAGAATCGAACGTGCAGTTCGGCGAAGGCGGTGCAGGTACGTTCTCTGACGGCAAGTTGTACAGCCAAGTGAAAGACCCCAAGCACTACAGCCGCAAAGTGTTGAAAGAATTCATCCTCGCGGGCGCACCTCCTGAGATCGAGTACGTGAGCAAGCCGCACATCGGCACCTTCCGCTTGGTCGGCATGGTGGAGGTGATGCGCGCGAAGATCATCGAACTCGGCGGTGAGGTACGTTTCCAAAGTCGCGTGAGCGACATCGAGATCGACAATGGACAAGTACGCGGCGTGACCTTGGCGAACAGCGACCACATCGCCACGCGACATGTGGTGCTGGCCGTCGGCCACAGCGCACGCGACACGGTAGAGATGCTGCACCAGCGTGGCGTGTACATGGAGGCCAAGCCGTTCTCCATCGGCTTCCGCATCGAACATCCGCAATCCCTCATCGACGCGGCACGCTTCGGCAGGAACGCAGGCAACCCGCTCCTAGGCGCGGCGGATTACAAGTTGGTGCATCACGCCAGCAACGGCCGCTCGGTATATAGCTTCTGCATGTGCCCCGGCGGCACGGTGGTGGCCGCCACTTCTGAAGAAGGTCGCGTAGTGACCAACGGCATGAGCCAATATTCGCGCAACGAACGCAACGCCAACAGCGGCATCGTGGTGGGCATCACGCCCGCCGACTATCCCGACGGTCCGCTGGCGGGGATAGCGTTCCAGCGTCAGTGGGAGAGTCGCGCTTACGTGTTGGGCGGCAGCAACTACAACGCACCTGCGCAACTGGTCGGCGATTTCATCGCACAGCGTCCTTCTACCAAGCTGGGCGAGGTACTGCCCTCCTACACACCGGGCGTGACACTGGGCGATCTCTCTACCGCATTGCCAGACTATGTGATCGAAGCCGTACGCGAGGCATTGCCTGCGTTCGAGAAGAGCATCAAAGGATTCTCCATGCACGATGCCATCCTCACCGGCGTGGAGACGCGCACCTCCTCCCCCGTCAGCATCAAACGTGACGAGAGTTATCAGAGCCTGAACACCAAGGGTCTATATCCAGCAGGAGAAGGTGCGGGTTACGCGGGAGGCATCATGTCTGCCGCCATTGACGGCATCGAAGTCGCCGAGGCGGTGGCGTTGAGTATGCTGCGCAATAATCCATAAACATCACACCGTCATTCCCGCGGAGGCGGGAATCCAGTGTGGTTATCAAATATGCCGGGGGTTTGTCCCGCGTTGCGGGAAATAGTGAAAAGACTGGATTCCCGCCGACGCGGGAATGACGAGAAAACTACTAGTGCAGTGTCTTACTCGTTGATACGGTCGCCGCTTCGATGAATACCGCTTCCGCATCGACTGAGTCGAACACATAACGTTCGTTACAGAATTCGCAGTGCACTTCGATCTCGCCACGCTCAGCGAGGATAGCGCCGACCTCTTCCCTGCCCAGCATCTGCAACATGCGGCCCACGTTCTCGCGTGAACACGCACACTGGAACACGATGGTCTGGGCTTCGAACAAGCGGATGTCTTCCTCGTGATAGAGGCGATGGATCAACTCATCGGCGGGAAGTTGCAGAAGCTCTTCTGACTTGAGCGTATCGGCCAACTGCCCCGCCCTACCCCACGCATCTGCATCGTGTGATTCGTCCTTCTCGGGCAGCTTCTGCAGCAGCATCCCTGCGGCCACTTTGTCATCCGCTGCCAGCCATAGCCGCGTCTCCAATTGCTCGGAGCGAGTCATGTAGTTCTGCAATATCTCGGCGATGGTATCGCCTTCGAGGGCGACGATGCCTTGATAGGCTTGATTGCCGTCTTTTGGATCTAGGGTGATGACGAAGCGGCCATCTCCCACCAGCTCTTGCAACTTGCCTTGCGCCAAGTCGCCTTCCCACTTGGCTGTGGCGCGCAACTCCAAGTCACCCGTGCATTCAACGACCAGCAATTTGACTGCGCCTTTGCCGTGGATCTGCAACACCATGGAGCCTTGCAGTTTGAGCGTGGCTGATAGCAGGACGGCGGCGGCACACAGCTCTCCCATCAGATTCTTCAGCACAGGCGGATAGTCGTGTCGCTCGATGACGGACTGCCAGACGTTATCAAGACGCACGATCTCGCCGCGTATGGGCAGGTGTTCGAACAGGAAGCGATGCAGGGTGTCGGTAGGATTTTTCATAGGCCGCGATGATAGCACGCAGCCCAATGACTACGGACGTTGGGGGCACATCTGCTGGATGCGTTCGGCTGTTGCTGGATGGCTAGAGAGGTAGTCCATCGCGACGTCTTGCGCATCATTCTGCGGCGGCATCTTCTCATTGCGTGAACGATGAGCGGCTTCGAGCTTCTCCAATGCCGTTGCCAGCAGACACGGCGATAGACCGTTCAGCTTCAAGGTGCGCTCGGCATACTCATCCGATTCGCGTTCCATTTCGCGCGAGTATGTGGCTTGCAGGATCACGGCAGGCACGGTCGCCAACAAGGTACTGACATCACCCATATACCAAGTCATCACCAGACCGACCGCAGAGCTTTGCAACACCATACGCATGGCGTGGCGTTGTTCGATGTGTCCGCGCTCGTGTGCCAACACGGCGATGATCTCATTGTCATCTTGGGTGAGCTCGACCAATTCATCCAACATCACGATGGTGCCGTCAGGTAAAGCAAATGCATTCGGCCCCATACGCGGCGAACTGCGGAATACGATGTGATAACGCATCTGTGAATCGGGCAAGGGTTGCAACTTGGCGTAGGCGGCAATCAAAGCTTGTTGCCGCGTCGCATCCAACTTACTCGGCTTCAACATGAACTTGTCGAAAGTATCCAAGGTCGAGCTACCCATCTTTTGTAGCACGGCATCTGGCACACGCTTGGCGATGACTTCTGCACTCCACGGCAGCACGTAAAGATACGAAGCGACGAAAGTGGCCACGATAGCCAGCGAGGCAAGCAATGCCCAGCCCAGACTGTGTTGCATGCCATCCACCCATGAGCGGCGCACACCTGCGGCAGCCAATATCTGGTCGAGCGCAGCGTGATCAGTGACCTCGCAATGGCCCCCTTCGGAAAAAGTCAGCAAGCGCGGCGTGTTACCTAGACATTCAGAGATTTTGACTTGCGCGAGCGAGTGACGCAGTTCGAGATCGTAACCACGCATCACCCACTCTTGATCTTCTAAAGAGAGCTCCACCGCCTGTGCAGCGGTGGTCTTGCCATCGAAATAAAGTGCGCTGACCAAGTTAGAGAGAGATGTCCAGATCGAACATCTCGGCAGTCTCTTCACCCATCGCATTGGTATCTTGCGATTGACCGGCACAAAATTCCGCCAAGTCTCCCTGTGCCATCAAGCCCATGTTCTCGATCTTGTATTTCATCATGCGTATCTGCGCAAACGGTACGAACAGCCCCAGCGTGAGGATGATGCCCAGCATGTTGGTGAAGAATATCCAAACGTAGGGCTTGATCTCCAAGCGGCTGTAAAGGTCATGTTCGCCCAGACCGGTCTTGTTCCAAATCAGGTTGGGTAGACGCACCGCCAAAAAACCGACAGCATAAAGATAGATTAGCGGCAGGATAAAGGCCAGTACCGGCATATGTAAGGCTGCTGAAATACCGAAGAACACCCCCGCCAGCACCAATAGACCGAAAGCCTTGAGATAGATGCTGTAAAAATTCCAAGCCGTTGCATCAAAGCGGAAGAAGGTGTCACCGAAACGGCTGTTATTGTGCTGATATTGCTTGATCTTGAAATGCGTAAACGGTGTCAGCAGAGACAGCGTCGGAATTGCTAGGATAGGCCACAACAGAAACACCACATACGCACCCTGATCGCTGCCAGCAAAGCCGAAGCGCAAACCGCGATAGCTGCTGTTATAGAGCTTGAAGCGTAGCGAACGCACAATCAGCCAAGGCATGACAGCGACGAGTAGCAAGAAGACCAATATACCCAACAGCATGTTCATCTGCGCGGCGATGGTGTAGATCATCAACAGCCCGAAAGCGATGAGTCGCCCTTTTAGGATGGACATGGGCAAGCCGTGATATTCGAAGCTCGCATCGGCCAAACGGGTGTTGCGGTAGAAATATTGCAGGCGACGTACTTTCGCCCATGCGCTATAGATGCCTAATGTCAGGATGCTGAGCAGCAGATTGACGATCCATATCTTGAAGTATTCCCATCCGTTGCCGGTGAATTCAAAAGCATGTTCTTGCGGTTGTTGATGCATCTGCATATCCATCCCCTATCGTCTCAAGTAAGCGCCTCAGTCTTCTCCCAGATCAGCGCCCGCGCACTATAACCGCCAAGACGCGAGACGACCATATGCCGTTTGGTCTATATCTCGGCCTATATCTGATCGCCTTCACAGCAATGAAAAGGGCAGCCTAAGCTGCCCTTGATGATTCATCGTTGCGAGACCTTAATCATCCCAATCTGGGAAGTTCGGGATCTTGACGGTGTCTTCATCGAACACGCCTTTGTCAGCTTGTGTGTGACAAGCATCGCAGTAGCTCAATGACTTCACATCCTTGTTGCCTTTGATCATGCGTTCTGGGATCTCGTGATGCTTACGCTTGATGTAGCGCACCTCAGTGATGCGCAACGGCGCTTCGATGCCCTCGGTCGCATTGGCGATCTTGCGTGCACGTTTGTAGTAAGACTTGTCTGCCGCATTCGCCATCACGAAGTCGTAGATCTCTGCGAGGTCTGCTTTTTCCAGCTCAGCGTTCTCACCAAAGTGATCGGCCAACGCCTTCTCGTTCAGCAGCTTTTCCCACGACTGACTTGGCAACAAGCCGGGTTGGTAGGCGAAGTGGCAGGAGCCACACTCGTCCTTATAAAGTTTGTTACTGACCGGATTCACTTCCTTCTGACGTAAGGGCGTGAACATGGATTCAACCAGACTCTCTTCTGCCACGGCAGGACCGCTGAGCAACAACAAGCCAGTGAACAAAGCGGCGATCTTGTATCTCATTTGCATCGTCTATCTCCTAATTATTGAGCGATGAGGAAGGTCAGAAAATCCGCCTTCTCTTGGGCAGTACACTCGCGCCCCCATGCATCTTTACAGTTACGCTTGAACCATTTCTCGATCTTCTTCTCTTCCGTGTAGCGGTCCGCAGTCACCTTGGACGACATCGGCTCGATGACCTTGCCTGTCTTGTGATGTTTGCCAGACTTAGTGTGATCCGTACCGTGACAGCTCGCGCAAGACATCTTCTCGCCATCCACAACGACTTCCAGTGTCCAATCCTTCTTGGCTTTTGCCACGTCCGTCTTGCTCACGCCCTCAGCTTTGTATTTCGCCAATACGGCATCCGATGCAGGTGTCGCAAAGGCACTGGCAACAGAGAGCATCGCTAACAGCCCCAACAATGTGATCGATCTATTCATCATTCTTCCTTAATCACCACGTCAACTTGATAGCGACGACCATACCCGCCGCACCCGCCATCGCCATCCCTGCATGACTTGCTGTTCCAGTCTTCACTTTTGCTGAGTTGGCGGTGGCAACGGCCATCAACGCCGCGCCTGTGACCCCCAATAAGACATGAAGATTGTCTGGGTCAGTGATGCCATCTTCCAGATGGAAATCATCCCAATGTGTGACCACACCGCTCGCGATGGTTGCTGCTGCCAACGCCACCGTCGCATACGCCAACTTAGCGTGTGTACCATTCACATCGCGCGCCACAGGAGTCGGGCCGCAGTTACTCTCACATCCCTCTTCTGGTGCAGTCATACCTGTCAGCCCGGCCGCCACGATGGTCGCCAGACCTAACGCCATGTGCACGTTGCTACCCGATAACAAGGGAGGCTCATAAGGCTCTTTAGGTGCGGCAGCGACGGTCGTCACTTCCTTCTTCACCAACACATCCGCCTCATTCGCCGCCAACATGAACGATCCCGCATTCTGCACATAAGTCTGAGCAGGTAGATTCAAGTCGATGTCTTGTGCTTGTGCTACGCCCGCTATGGCAAACAGCGCGATGACTGCCGACCATGATCTAAATAGATGCTTCCCTTGCATTGCTTCCTCCCTTGTTACTGTTGATTTATTGATGCGTTGTATCAGTTACTACTTTTTTCATACCCGTGACCATAGACCTAGCCAGATTCTCTTTGTGTTGGATGCTGCCCGCGATCACTCCTAGCAAATGGAGAGGTATCAATAGCAATGCGACGTCGACAAAGAAGTCATGCGCGTGTCGGAAGAGATAACTAGTGTCATCGCTCACTTGGTTCGCCAAGAACAGCAAAGGTCCTTCGTAATCGATGACCGCCAAAGTGACCAAGCCCGACATGGAGATGGATGCCAACAGCGCCAGCAAACCGAACACCATCAACGCACCTGCTGGATTATGTCCGTAGTAATGAGTTGCTTTACCGGCACGGATAGCCTTCACATACCCCATCGTTTCGGCTGGTGAGAACAAGAAGGAACGGAAACGCGAATATTGCGTACCGATGAATCCCCATAGGATGCGAAACACGAGCAAGGCGATCAAGAAATACCCGATCAACACATGCGCATCCAAGATGCCGACCTCAGCTGAGACATAGGCGAGTACGAAGCCCAAAACCAAAGACCAATGGAACAGGCGCACAGGCATGTCCCATATCTTGATCTGCTTGTTCTCTTGCTCCATAGATTTCCACTCGTTCAAAAACGGGCGCGATTCTAACGCGGTTTTAGGATTTGCAAACTTGACAGTTCAGGCGTACTCAACTAGCACTGATGACACGGCGACTGCGACCCACTGCAATCAAAATAGTTCCTGCTTACTTGAGTAGTTTGTTGGTGATCAGCGCTTCAAAGTCCTCGACCGGGACCGGTCTGCTGTATAGATAACCTTGGAAACTGGTACAGCCATAACGGTGTAGCAATTTGAATTGCGCCTCGGTCTCCACCCCTTCGGCGATCACATCCAATTCGAAGTTCATACCCAGATCGACGATGGTCATCACCATCACCATGTCGCCATGATCCGTGGCCAGATCACGCACGAAGGATTGATCGATCTTCAGCTGAGATAGTGGCAGTCGCTTCAGATAAGACAAGGAAGAGTATCCCGTACCGAAGTCATCCATAGAGAAACTCACCCCGATGTCCTTTAGCTCCCTCATCTTGTTGATGGTGTCATCGACGTTGTCCAACACTAGGCTCTCAGTCAGCTCCAATTTGAGCGACATGGGGTTGATTTCGTGCCGTGTGATCGCACCTTTGACCTGTGCAACGAAATCTACTTGTCGGAATTGTTTCGCACTCACATTGACGGCTAGAGTCAGATTACGGAATGCTAACTGCCCCTCCCATCGCTTGATCTGCGCGCAGGCCGTCTCCAATACCCATGCACCGATGGGTAGGATCAAACCAGTCTCTTCCGCTAATGGGATGAACTGGGCAGGCGATACCAAGCCGCGCACAGGATGCACCCAGCGCAACAACACCTCAGCGCCATGTGCACGATTGTTCGCATTCACCTGGACTTGATAATAGAGCCTGAACTGCCCCATATTCAGCGCGACTCGAAGGTCGCTGTCTAAGGCTGCACGGGTCTCTATCGCCGTCTGCATGGCGGGGTCGAAGAAACGGATGGCATTGCGACCTGCATCCTTGGCGCGATACATGGCCATATCCGTCCACTTCAGCAACTGGTCCAGACTTTCGTCATGGTCACGGAATATGGTGACACCGATGCTGGATGAACAATGATGTGTGATGATATCGGAGTCGTCAGCAGCATCTGCAAGACGTTTCAGCACATAAGGTCGCGCCAAACTCTCGCGGATCTTCTCTGCCACCAACTCTGCTTGCACCACTGCTTCTGACATGTGCTCGGAGAGTCCCTCCAACATCAAGACGAACTCGTCCCCCCCAAAACGAGCCGCGCTATCCTGCTCGCGTATACAGCGCAAGATACGATTCGACACTTCGATCAAGAGCTGGTCGCCGATGTCATGACCATGTAAGTCGTTGAGCATCTTGAAGTGATCCAGATCCAAAAAGAGGAGCGCCCCATGCCTATGGGTGCGTGTACAAGTGACCAGCGCCATACCCAAACGGTCGAGTAGCAAACGGCGGTTAGGTAGCCCTGTCAGAGAATCATAGAACGCCAGATCATGCATCTGGTCTTCCAACTGCTTGCGCTCGGTGACGTCATGCACGATAGAGAACAGTAGCGCACGTCCCTCGACATCCACTGGGGAGGAATACACCTCGACAGTTCGCACATCACCATCAGCAAGGCGATGCTGGAAGAGGAAATAATTGCGCTCTTGTTTTTGGGCTTGCAGACGCTCCTTGGCGATCTCCTCAGGTGCATGCGTATTGATGCGTGCGATGTTCATACCTTGCATGTCTACGATGGCGTAGCCATAGAACTTACATGCAGCTAGATTCGCATTCACGATCTCACCGTTGACAGGATCGATCAGCAACATGGGAGACGAATGGCGCTCGAACATATGTCGAAAACGC
>JAVBYP010000223.1 GCA_030823965.1 Sideroxydans sp. | reverse complement strand
CCGACGATTGAAGGGGGATCGCCAGATTGATGGCAAACAGAATGACAATGGCGTATCGACGCATCATGCTCTCCTAGTCCTAAACAACAACGAAGTAATGAACTTACTTTCTATGGAGAGGATTTTAGCACTCAAAATCAAGGGGAAAGTGACGCAGATCAATAATTCTGAAACAGCTCTTGAGGCATGAGCGGGTAGTTCTCTATCTCTGTTTCGCACACAATCGGTGCATCATTTGAACCGACTGACGAATATAGCTTCCTCCGAACAGATTCGCGTGATTGAGGACATGGTAGAGGTTGTATAGGTCGCGGCGCTTTTCGTAGCCATGATGCAAAGGCCACGCAGCGCGATAGGCGTCATAGAAGGTCGTTGGAAATCCGCCAAATAGTTCGGTCATTGCGATGTCGCATTCGCGGTCGCCGTAGTAGACGGCGGGATCGAAGACGGTCGGTGTGCCGTCAGCAAGATAGGCGTGGTTGCCGCTCCACAGGTCGCCATGCAACAGTGAGGGTTGTGGCGTGTAGCCTTCGAAGAAAGCGGGCAGTTCATCTAGCAAGCGTTCACCCAGCTGTCGCATCTCTCCGCTATATCCATTCATCGCAGCAAGCTCAAGCTGGAATCCCAAGCGTTGCTCTCGCCAGAAGGTGATCCAATCAACCGTCCAAGTGTTCGGCTGTGCTGTGGTGCCGACGAGGTTGTCTTGGGAGAAGCCGAACTGTGGTGCGGTGTGGCGGTGCATCGCAGCGAGCCGTGCGCCGAGTGTCTTGGTATCACCGCTTGAATGTAGATCAAGATGCTCTAGAACGAGAAAGCAATGTTGATCGGCGGTTCCGTGATCGAGGAGAGTGGGAACGCGCAAGGTATCGGTGGCGGCGATGGCTGCGAGTCCTACTGCCTCGGCAATGAATGCAGCGTGATGCGGCGCATCGTTCAGCTTGACGAAATAGGATGAGCCATCATGACCGTCGAGCCGGTATGACTGGTTGATGCTGCCCCCGCTGACGGGAGTGGTGCGAGCGATGTAGAACGGGCACAGTGTCGCATCGCGGATGGCCGATGCGACAGTGTCCCAGATATCCATCGTTTACAGAGTGATGCGCGAACCGAAGTGTTCTTTGTACAGCTCCGCCAATTCCATGCGGGTGAACCGGTGATTCTGGCCGCCGCGATTGGCGATCTTGAGCGAACCCATGAGCGAGGCCAAGCGGCCTGTGGTCTCCCAATCCCAACCTTTTTGGATGCCATGTAGCAAGCCTGCGCGATAGGCATCGCCGCATCCGGTAGGATCGACGATGGCTTTGGGTTTTGGCGTAGGGATAGCGATCTGTTTGCCCTCGGTGTAGATGAGCGATCCATCTGGGCCGAGGGTGACGATGAGTGCCTTCACGCGTTTGGCGATCTCATCCAATGACTTGCCGGTCTTGTCCTGCAACATCTTGGCTTCGTAGTCATTCACGGTGACATAGGTCGCTTGTTCGATGAAGCGCAACAACTCCGCACCGGAGAACATGGGCATGCCTTGACCGGGGTCGAACACGAAGGGGATGTCTCGTTCAACGAATTCGAGTGCGTGTTGCATCATGCCTTCGCGCCCGTCTGGCGACACGATGCCCAGAGTGACTTCCTGTGCCATCGACACGCTGTTCAGATGTGAGTTGCCCATCGCACCGGGGTGGAAGGCGGTGATCTGGTTGTCGTCGAGGTCGGTGGTGATGAAGGCTTGCCCGGTGAAACTGTTTGGTACGTGGCGGATGTGGGTCTGCGGCAGGCCGAGATTCTCCAGACGCGTGGCGTAGGGCGCGAAATCGTCTCCGACCGTTGCCATGATGAGAGGATGCCCACCTAACATCTGCAAGTTGTAAGCGATGTTGCCTGCGCAGCCGCCGTATTCGCGGCGCATCTCGGGAACGAGGAAGGCGACGTTGAGGATATGGATCTGTTCAGGAAGGATATGGTTCTTGAATTTGTCTTTGAACACCATGATGGTGTCGAATGCCATTGAGCCGCAGATGAGAGTTTTCATGTTGATTCGATCGGTGGGTGATAGGTGCGGATTATAAAGGGGACAAGTCTATTTCTTATCCATATTCTGGATGAAGAGGCCAATGAGTTGCGAGATCTCGCTGGGTGCTTGCAGAAAGTGGAAGCCGGCGCGATTCGCCATGGTGCCATCTGGGAGTTGAGCTGTGGTGATGTGGCGCAGCTCAAGGTCGGCAGTCACTGCATCACCGCTGGGGGTGATGATACGACTGCCCTTTAGTATCGCACTTGGTTCCAGATGGACGCCGAGGTCATAGATGAGAACGCCTAAACCATCGTGGCTCACATCGGTGATACGGGACTCGAAAGGCATGAAGCCAGTAGCGTCGGCGACGCAACGCAGAGAGAGATCGTCAGAGGCAGAGAATCGGGCATGTTCGCGCCGATTGTGGAGCAACAGTGCCTTGGGCAAGCTGAAATGGATGGCGGGTTGCCCGTCGATCTGTGTCTCTTCGGGGGACGATGCTTCGAACGTATACAGCAGGCCTTGCGAATCCGATGCGGTGAATTCCACCGCATCGGGGAAGGTGAGTAGCGCGCTGTTCGCCTCTTTGTTGGGAGAGAAGGTGGTGGTGAAGCGAGCATGCGGCAGATCGAGTGCGAGCATGAACGCTTTGAACGAAAGATGCTCGCCTACCTCAGCTTCGATGTGGCTGCGCTCATGCGCCAACATCTGCAATATGCGGCAGATCTCGATGTGAGAATGGAACAACAGATTATCGGGTCTGGCTTTCTTGTTGTCGCTAGCCATGTTCCTGCACCTTATGCGAACAAGATGATGCCCCACACCACCAATACATTGACCATGCTGGTGAGCACTGCGGCACCCGCGATGTCTTTGGCGCGTTTCGCGAAGGGATGCTGATCGAGCGACGTGTGGTCCACAGCGGCTTCGATGGCAGAGTTGACCAGTTCGAGCACTAGCACCAGCAAGATGCTCGACACCATCAATATCTTACTGATCTTGTCCGTGGGGTAGAGCAGAGCGAACGGGATAGCGATGGCGGCAACGAACAGCTCTTGGCGGAACGCATCTTCGTATTCCCAAGCTTCACGAAAACCGTTCAGTGCTGCCTTCAGTGCATGGAAGACATGCAAAGGACCTGGATCGAACTTGTTCGGGCTCTCCATCTCACTGTCCCTCGATATGCTTACGCGCCATCTGCATGGAACGGAAGAAGAACAAGAGGTAATAGATAGCGATCGCAGTGCCGATGGGGAAGGTGAACAAAGAGAGCAGAGCGCAGGGGTGACATACCCAAGAGAACCTGCGCAGATTGGCCGCCAATACAAAACCACCTGCGATGAAGAGCAAGCCCATCAATACACCACTGATGACGGCGGTATCGGCTGCGACACCTAGCTTGAGGACCAGCGGCGAGAATATCAGCGCACCCAATATGAGCCAGCTGATGCCGATGATCTGCCTGTGAATCTTGTTCATTTGTCTTTAGCTCAGCACTGCCAAAGCTGCGTCGTAGTTCGGCTCATGCGTGATGTCGCTCACCAACTCGGCATGGATGATCTGGTCTTTCTCATCCAGCACCAGCACGGCACGCGCTGTCACACCAGACAACACGGTGTCGGCGATCTTCACGCCGTAGTTGCGCATGAAATCGCGGCCTCGCATCAGCGACAGGGTGACCACATTCTCCAGACCTTCAGCTACGCAGAAGCGACTCATCGCGAAGGGCAAGTCAGCCGAGATAACCAGCACGACCGTGTTGTCCAGTTTGCTCGCGGCTTCATTGAATTTGCGTGTCGAGGTGGCGCACACGGCAGTATCCAAGCTCGGCACGATGTTCAGCACCTTGCGCTTGCCTGCGAAGGATTGCAGCGCGACGTCTTTCAGATCTTTGTCCACCAGCGTGAAAGCTGGGGCAGTTTGTCCGACCTCGGGGAATTTGCCGAACAAAGTGACAGGCGCGCCGCCTAGGGTGGTGCCGGTTGTGTTCTTGACGTCTTTAGCCATGATGGTGCTCCTTAGATGTACGACGTGATGGGTGGGCAAGAACAGATGAGGTTCTTGTCGCCATACACATTATCCACTCTCGCCACGGCAGGCCAGAACTTATTCTCACGCACGTAGGGCAGCGGGAAAGCAGCTTGTTCACGTGAGTAGGGCTTCTTCCACTCGTTGGCGCAGACCGATTTCGCCGTGTGCGGAGCGTGCTTGAGGATGTTGTCCTTCTTGTCGACCTTGCCCGTGATGACTTCTTCGATCTCCTTGCGGATGGCGATCATCGCGTCGCAGAAGCGGTCGAGTTCAGCTTTCGATTCGCTCTCGGTCGGTTCCACCATCAGCGTGTCCACTACGGGGAAAGAGGTGGTCGGTGCGTGGAAGCCGAAGTCCATCAGACGTTTGGCGATGTCGGACACTTCGACGCCGTCTTTCTTCCATTCGCGACAATCCAAGATCATCTCGTGCGCGCAACGACCGTTGCTGCCGCTGTACAAGGTGGCGTAGCTATCCTTCAGCGATTCCTTGATGTAGTTGGCATTCAGGATCGCCATCTTGGTCGCTTCGGTCAGTCCCTTGCCGCCCATCATCTTGATGTAGCCGTAAGAGATGAGCAGGATCAGCGCGCTGCCGTAGGGCGCAGCAGATACCGCGTGGATGCCTTGTGCACCGCCGACTTTGACAACGGGGTGGGATGGCAAGAACGGCGTGAGATGTGCTGCCACGCCGATGGGGCCCGCGCCCGGTCCGCCACCGCCGTGGGGGATGGCGAAGGTCTTGTGCAGATTCAAGTGACACACGTCCGCGCCGATGTTGCCAGGGCTGGTGAGGCCGACCTGCGCATTCATGTTCGCGCCGTCCATGTACACCTGGCCGCCGTTGGCGTGGATGATCGCGGTGATGTCCTTGATACTCTCCTCGTACACGCCGTGCGTGCTAGGGTAGGTCACCATCAGGCAGGACAAGTCGGCCTTGTGTTCTTCTGCTTTCGCGCGCAGATCGTCCACGTCGATGTTGCCCTTGGCATCGCACTTCACCACCACGATGTGCATGCCGCACATTGCTGCACTGGCTGGGTTGGTGCCGTGTGCGGAGGAGGGGATGAGCACCACGTTGCGCTGACCTTCGCCGCGCGAACGGTGATAGGCCTGAATGACCAGAAGGCCGGCATATTCACCGGACGCGCCGCTGTTGGGCTGGAAGCTCATCTGCGCGAAGCCGGTGATCTCGGACAATGCCGCATCCAGGCCCGCGATGAGTGCTTGGTAACCCTCGGCCTGTTCCATCGGCACGAAAGGATGCAGGTTGGCGAACTCAGGCCAAGTCAGTCCCAGCATCTCCGATGCCGCGTTCAGCTTCATGGTGCAAGAGCCGAGCGAGATCATGGAGTGCGTGAGCGACAGGTCTTTGTTCTCCAGTCGTTTGATGTAACGCATCATCTCCGTCTCGGAGTGATAAGTGTTGAACACCGGATGGCTCAGGATGGCCGACTGGCGTTGCTTAAACAGCAGTGCTTGCGCGGCGACCTGTGCGGCGGTGACGGTTGGAGCAGTCTTGCCCGCAGCTCGCGCGAACACCGCGAGGATGGCATTGAGATCGTCCACCGAAGTGGTCTGGTCCAGCGCGATGCCGATGCCTTCGGTGCTGTAGCGGAAGTTGATGCGCGCAGCTTCAGCCAGCGCATGGATCTTCACATTGTCGGTCTGCGTCAGTTTCACTGTGTCGAAGAAGGTGTCGTAAGCGACCTTGTAGCCAAGCTTCTTCAACTCGCTGGCGAGAAGTGCGGCTGCACGGTGAACCTGAGCCGCGATGGCGCGCAATCCATCAGCACCGTGATACACCGCGTACATCGAAGCCATGATGGCGAGCAATGCTTGTGCGGTGCAGATGTTGGAAGTGGCTTTCTCGCGGCGGATGTGTTGTTCGCGTGTCTGCAACGCCATGCGTAACGCTGGGTTGCCATCGGCATCCACCGACACGCCGATGATGCGACCGGGCATCGAACGTTTGTGCGCGTCGCGGCAGGCGAAGAACGCGGCGTGCGGACCGCCGTAACCCATCGGTACGCCGAAGCGTTGGGTAGAACCCAGCACCACGTCTGCGCCCCACTCGCCCGGCGGCGTGAGCAACACTAGGCTCAAGATATCGGCAGCGACGGCGACGGTCATGCCATTCGCTTTGGCACGCGCGACGAAATCGGCGTAGTCATGCACCACGCCGTTAGCGGCGGGATATTGCAACAGCGCGCCATACAATTTGTCGTTTAGGGTGACGGTCTTGAAGTCGCCGATGACCAATTCGATGCCGAGCGGCTTGGCGCGTGTCTTCAACAACTCGATGGTCTGTGGGAAACATTCGTGCGACACGAAGAAGCTGTTCTTGCCTGCCGCCACGTCTTCGCGCGAACGCAGACCGTGCAACATCGTCATCGCTTCCGCAGCGGCAGTCGCTTCATCCAGCAAGGAGGCGTTGGCGATCTCCATGCCCGTGAGGTCGCACACCATGGTCTGGAAATTCAACAGCGCTTCCAAACGGCCTTGCGCGATCTCTGCCTGATACGGTGTGTAAGCGGTGTACCAACCCGGGTTCTCCAACACGTTGCGCTGGATGACCGGCGGCACGATGGTGTCGTAGTAACCCAGCCCGATGTAATTCTTGAACAACTTGTTCTTGGCCGCGATGTCGCGCAGATGTTGCAAGAACGCGTATTCACTCATGCCATCGGGCAAGTTCAGTGGCTTCTGCAAACGGATAGCGGCAGGCACGGTCTGGTCGATAAGCGCATCGAGTGAAGGCGCATCGATCTTGTTCAACATGGCTTGCACGTCGCTTGCGCTGGGGCCGTTGTGGCGGGTGACGAATTGGTCGGTATTGTTCATGGTCTGAGCTGTTCTAAATTAGGAGTGCTAGGAATGAAGAAACCGTCGTGAGAGGTTGGTGTGCAAGGCGCACAGTGCGGAGGAACCGGAATGAACATTCCGTACATGAGGATTCCGAGCACTGCGCAACGCCGCAATCCGACCTCGCAGCAGGTTTATTCTTTTCTAGTGTGCTTCGCTATCAACGACGGCTTGGTACGCGGCAGCGTCCAGCAGGGCGGCCACATCGGCAGCATTGTCTGGTTTCATCTTGAAGATCCACGCGCCATACGGGTCGCTGTTGATGTTCTCTGGAGAGCCGTCTAGGTCGCCATTCGCTGCGATGACTTCGCCAGAGACAGGTGCGTAAACATCCGCAGCAGCTTTCACCGATTCAACGACTGCACACTCTTCCTTGGCTTTCAGCTTGCGGCCAGCGGTAGGCGCTTCGACGAACACCATGTCGCCCAGCAATTCTTGCGCGTGTTGTGTGATGCCCACGGTGATGCTGCCGTCGGCTTCGGTCTTGATCCACTCGTGGGAGGCTGTGTATTTCAGGTTGCTTGGATTGCTCATGGTCATGTCCTCAAGAAAAATTAAAGTAAGCCTTTGCCGTTGCGGGCGAATGGGTATTTCACTACGGATGCATTCAACAATTTGTCGCGGATCTCGACTTGCACGGTATCGCCTATCGTAACGCCGTTCGGCACGCGCGCCAGTGCGATAGATTTTTCTAGCGTGGGTGAGAAGCTTCCACTGGTGATCTCGCCTTCGCCGTGCGGAGTCTTTACCTTCTGGTGTCCGCGCAACACGCCGCGATCCAACAGTACCAAGCCGACCAGCTTGCTGCTGGGAGGGTTAGCCAACAGCGCGGCTTTGCCGATGAAGTCGCGTTCGCTCTTCAGATCGACTGTCCAAGCGAGACCTGACTCCAACGGGCCGACGCTCTCGTCCATGTCTTGTCCGTACAGGTTCATCCCCGCTTCCAGACGCAGCGTGTCGCGAGCGCCCAAGCCGATGGGTTTGACGCCGACTTTGTTCAACGCATACCAGAACGCCTCCACTTTTTCTTTCGGCAGCATCACCTCGAAACCGTCTTCGCCGGTGTAACCAGTGCGTGCCACGAAATACTCGCCGCAATCTGCGGCTTGGAAGTTAACGAGGTTCTCTGTCGCAGCTTTGGTCTGGGGCAACACTTCCCATATTTTGTTGCGTGCGTTAGGACCTTGGATGGCGACCATCGCCAGATCGTCGCGCGAGGTGATGCTGAGCTTGGGGGCGTGGGTCGCTGCTTGTTCTTTCATCCACGCGATGTCTTTGTCGGCAGTACCTGCATTCACTACGATGCGGAACCACTGCTCGGTCATGAAGTAGATGATGAGGTCGTCGATCACATGGCCGTCGGGGCGCAGCATGGCGGAATAGAGCGCCTTGCCGGGCACGGTGATCTTGTCGGCGTTGTTCGCCAGCAGGTAGCGCAGGAAAGCGCGTACGCCGTCGCCTTTGGCATCGATGACGCGCATATGGCATACGTCGAACATGCCGACGTCGTTACGTACTTGATGGTGTTCGTCGATCTGTGAGCCGTAGTTGACCGGCATGTCCCAACCGCCGAAATCCACCATCTTCGCGCCCATCGCACGGTGTGCGGCGTTGAGGGGAGTCACTTTGAGAGTCGTCATATGCGCTTTCGTAAAGAATAAAAAAAGGCGCAGCGCGATCTCGCGCTGCGCCCCATCTGTCCTTGGTACCTGAGAGATTACAACTTGCGTTGCCTGCCCCTTCGGTGGTCGAGAATCAGTCGCTAGTCGTTAGCTGTTAGGTGTTAGTTAAAGCGAGCCCGCGAAGCGGACGGCGCCAACTAATGACTAACTACTAACGACTAATAACTAACCCAGACGCTCTCCAGATTCGCCTGTTCCGATTGGTTCTTGAGCCTGAGCGGTTACGGGTATTGCGCCTTCGGCGGTGCTGTCTCCAGCACGCTCTCCCAGTCGGTTTTAACGGCGGGT
>JAVBYP010000165.1 GCA_030823965.1 Sideroxydans sp. | reverse complement strand
AGTTTTAATGCCTCATCTTTTAGTTTGCGTTCGGATATATC
The DNA here is from genome assembly GCA_030823965.1 of Sideroxydans sp. Taxonomy (GTDB): domain Bacteria; phylum Pseudomonadota; class Gammaproteobacteria; order Burkholderiales; family Gallionellaceae; genus Sideroxyarcus. Next base: position 9,037 of record JAVBYP010000165.1, on the reverse strand, counting down.
CTCGAACACCACGACAGCACCTTCTAACTTCCCTTGACGCATGAGTGGGTGGGACGAGTAGTCGACGGGGAAATTACTGCCATCCTTGCGCCACAATACTTCGTCGACACCGATACGAGACTGTCCATCGACCAGAGTGGCATGCATAGGGCATTCCGATTTGGGATAGTGCGTCCCGTCGGCATAGGCGTAATGTATGGTGAGGTGCATGGGTTTGCCGACCAGTTCTTCTGGTTCATAACCCAGCATATTGGCTGCGGCGAGATTCACAAAGGTGGTATTACCTTCATTGTCCAACCCCCAGATGCCGTTACTGACAGAGCTGAGTAATGAACGTAAACGATCTTCACTGTTTTCGATCTTCTTCGCGGACTCTCGCACCTCTCGGAAATAAATGGACATGGCTGCCGCGATCAGCGCTGCCACACTTCCCAATAGCCAGATCAAGATGAAGTTGCTCTGCCGCTCGCGTAGCAAATGCGGCAATGCAGTCATATCACTCTCTGAATAGACAGTTAAGCCGTACTCCGGTAGTGCAGCCGAGCCCAGTACATGCGGAATGCTCTTGTGCATGATGTGTTTAAGGCGCGGATCTGGCAGCTCTTCCCAAGGATTGATTCCCAACTTGTCAAAATCAGTCTTCATATAAAGCTCTGATCTTTGCTTAGTGGTTAATTGGTCTATGCTGGCGCCGGGGACAGTCATCATGTACATCGCCGGTTCATGCGCAAGGATGATGACGCCATTGGTATCGGTCACGTAGATATCAGCCTGTCGCGTCAGAAAGGAAAGCGATGGCAGGTCGACCTTAGAGATGATGGCACCTTTGAATTGACCATTGATCAAGATCGGTGAGGCGAAGTACAGGCCGGGAATATGGGTAGTCCGTCCCATGGCATATTGCATGCCGTGCCGTCCATTACGAACCGCATCGAACCACTGCCGATCGGCATAATTCGTTCCAACCGAGCTAGTGGGTTTGTTCCAATTGCTGGATGAGATGCAATCCCCTGCGGCATTCACTACAAAAAGTAGATCCACTCCCAATTTACCTTGGGTCAATTCAAGCTGATGGTTCAAATCTCGCAAGCTTGGAACGGCACTCCAGCGCTTGATCAAGGTTTCTTTACTTAATTGAGAGGGCTCATTCGATTTGAATTCGGCGACCGCATTGACGAATCGAAGACCTCGCTGAAATGTTGCTGGAACACCCGCGACGAGGTGTAGGTTGCGGCGGAAACTATCTGCTACATCTTGAGCTATATCCTGTGCGTGAAGTTGCTCACGTCCGATCAAAGTATCGGCATCCCGCTTGAAGTTGTGACTGGCAAAATCCCAAGCTAGTACACCCCAAAGAATAAAGAAGAGGGGTAGCCCAAAGAAGATATGGCGCTTCTGTAGCTGGTTTATCCGCAACATTATTGGTGTGGTTTAGTTGAGAGATGCCCGTATCAAATGAGTTGTTGATTGAAAGGGTATCGCGATTTATTTGTCTCGACATCAGTTATTTGCTAAATGCCCCTATTTTACAAAGGGCACCGCCTTACCCATTTATTTCATATGGCTAATCACTATCAGTTTTTATTTTGAGTCGGGCACGAACTTCAACACGTTTCCGTTGATGCAATAACGCTTGTATGTCGGGGCTGGACCATCATCGAACACATGACCGAGGTGGATACCTGAACTAGCACTGCGCACTTCCACGCGTTTCATGCCGTGGCTGATGTCTTCGTGTGTCGTGACTGAGCCAGGGAGTGGAGTAAAGAAGCTGGGCCAGCCGGTGCCACTTTCGAATTTGGTGTCGCTGCGGAACAGTGCAACTCCCGTGATGGGGTCGACGAAGGTGCCGGGGCGTTTCTCATCCAGATTCGATCCTGTGAAAGCGCGCTCCGTGCCTTGTTCAAAGGCGATCTTTTGTTGTGCTGGTGTCAGCAGTTGATAGCCCAGCCATTCCCAGAATCGCACCTTCTCACCGTTGTAGCCTGTGTATCGGGAGACTTCTTTCCCTTTCTCGAAAAGCACGATGGTGGGCGTGGCGAACAAGGGTTTCTCTAGAGACCAATTCGGAGGAGGATTGAATCCCAATGTGCGTGAGATCGGCACAGGTGATTTCCAACTATCCAACACATCTGCTTTGAATTTACGGCAGTAGCCGCAGTCGACACCTTCGAAGACGATGAGTTGGCGTTCGAAGTTGAGGGTTTTAGGATTGAATTCACTCATGGGCTTCACCACTTTCCTTTCGGTTGATTCAGCACTGAAGATCACAAGAGAGAAGATGATGAGGAAGGTTCGGCTAATCATGTGGCTGAATGGCATGGCTGTTCCTTTCTAAGTCATCTAGCTGATAGTGAAGGTGATGTGGCGTGGACCTGCATCCGCATCTTCAATAAATCTTAACCAGCCGAACTGTTTGAAATGATGCAATCGTAGAATGCTTCTACTTAGTTATTTTGCGCTTTGTTGCTGAATATATTCTGCAAGTGCCTTGTCCGAGCTCACGATATGCAAAGCAAACCAATCTTTCAATCTTTGCAATAGAACCAACTCGCCACCTTGAGCAAACCGTGCTTTCAGATAGTGGACTTCATGGAGTAAATGTTCGTGAACGTTTTGATGCTCGACCTCTTCAGGGTAACCGCATTCACGCATGAGTCGTTCCTCAGTCTCAAAATGGTATTCAGTGAAGCTGATCAATTCCTCAAGCAACTGCAGCAATTGTGTCGCGGGTTTGTTGTGTTTAATGGCTTCATTCAGCATGTTTAACATGCGCACTATCTTCACGTGCTGTTCATCCACGATTTGCAGACCAAGAGTTGGGATTTCGTCTGGGCGTATCCAAGGTTCATCTGGTTCGTAGTGAGAATTTACTGATTTCGAAATTGTGAACGTGTTCTTTCCAGCCGCTTTGCTCTCATACATAGCAGCGTCCGCAACGCTCATCAATATATCGATCTCTGCACCATTGTCAGGGTAGAGGGCAATTCCGATACTGACACCGACGACGCAGGAGTGAATCGGACCAATCTGGATCACTTCGGCAACGCTGTCGATTATCTTTCGAGCAACAATTTCTGCATCGGTTCGACTTTTGACTGGGGTTGAAATGATGGCAAATTCATCGCCGCCCATACGGGCAACTGTATCCATGTCTCGTACACATTCTTGTAGTCGTTTTGCTATCACCTTTAATACGACGTCTCCTGCCTCATGCCCATACGAGTCATTGATAGGCTTAAAGCCATCCAGATCCAAAAAGAGCAGTGCAATGCCCTCGTCTCTTCTTCTGGCTTGTGAGATGGCTTGCGAAAGTCGGTCATAGAATAATTCACGATTAGGCAATTCGGTCAGCCGGTCATGATTTGCCATGAACCCGATCCTGTCTTCGATCTCCTTTTGCTTAGATATATCTCTAAGAGTTGCCTGAAGTAGCGAGCGGCCATCGATCACCATTGAGCTGAGCAAAATGTCGCATATGAACGTCTTTCCAGAATCCACACGCTTATGCACCCAAACGAATCGTTCGCTTCCATTTTGAGTAGCCGTATCGATGTACTGCTTTGCAAGCGATAGTGAATCAGTACCGCAGGGTTGGATTGGAGGAGAGAGATCGGCTGGTTGATAATTGCTCAACTCTTCAATCGACTTCAAACCAAACAGCTTCAGTGCGGCTTTGTTACCATCAAAAAATCCATTTTCATCTAGCATCAATACTGCATCCGCAGTAGTGTCGAATAGCGTTCTAAACTTTGTCTCTGAGCGAATCAATGCCAATTCAGTCAGCTTGCGTTTGGTGATCTCGCGAGTGATACCGTGGTAGCCAGTAATTACACCCTGCGTGTCTCGGTCGGGCTTTGAAAACACCTCTCCCCATATGAGCCGGCCATCCTTGCAACGATGCTCAACCTCAAAAGTGATAAATCCGAACTTTGCAGCAGGTATTTCAGATACCGCCCTTTGATGCATTATCTTTTTTACAACTTCAATTCCCTCATCTGTGAACATTTCAAAAGCATGATGCCCTATCACCTCTTCCGCTTTGAATCCGCGCAGATGTTCGTCTGAAGGGCTGATGTAAGTCATGTATAGATTTGCATCCATCTTCCAATGCACATCCAAAGAGTCTTCAGAAAGTTGGCGGTAGAGCGCTTCGCTTTCATGCAATGCATGAGTTCGTTTCTCTACAAGTGCTGCTAAGGCGCTATTTTGTTCTAACAAACTTTTGAGTGGATAAACCTCGCCGTTCTTGGCGGCATGTTGGTAGGGTATGGAGATGCCACTGTGCACGATCTTCCAATCCTCTTGTTCGAGACGAAAGATCAGCACTAGCCGAGCAACTTCGTTCGACAGTGTTGTGTCTACCATTGGTAAGTGGATATGAAAAAATGCAGTGGCCACTACGATGTCATGGCTGAGCTCCTGCAATGATCTATCCAGAATCTCTAAACGGATCCGTCCAGGAACCTGTGAAAAATCCTGTCGGGTTATCTTGATCCACGCGCCAGTATCTTTTACTAGGAAATCTCCACTACCCGTGTAGCCGCTGAAATTCTCACTGAAACGTGTCGTCAACAAATCGTCCCTTGATGAGTACATTTCAAGGTACTCATCAAGTAGGTCGTGAATCTTTTTGTGGCGATCCAAAGACATTTGGTATGTGCAACTTATGAAATAAGTCGTTGAGCGAGCATGGCGTAAAGTTCAGCCAATTAGATGTTCTATTCACCTTGAAGCCGCAAGCAATGGCCAACCTTTGGGTAAACGAACCCTGCCAACTATTTTGCTTAGATAGCGGGTGTAGGTTTCTTCTTTGGTTTCTTAACTTCTTTGTTCTTGCGCTGTTGTCCTTTTGCCATGATCGTTCTCCTAAAAAGGTAATAGCGGAATGTTGCGGAGCTACACTTGGATTCTGGGCGGCTAGTATGGAGAATGCAAGCAGAACTCGTTATTGATCTTCAATAGGGCACTTCGAGCGCTTCACATAGGAACTTCATCAAGGGCTTGGTTTCGATGAAGCGTGCTTCAGCTAATTCGACCAAGTCTTTACTTGTGACTTGTTTGAGCGTCAGCGGTGTCATTGCGACGAAGTCTTTGCGCTTTATATCCTCGATAGCGGGATGGTTTATATCGTAGCCGCGTGGTGGGCGGGTCAGGCTATCGCCCCACATCTCCCATTGCGCAGTGAATGTCTTGTCGTTCTTGGCGGCGAACCATTTCTCCGGTTTTTTGGCGATGAGATCGCGATACTTTCCGAGCTGTTCGGCTTCGGGATGCCAACTCCCTACTGCCAAGAAACATTCGTCGGTAGCGATGTGCACGTAGAAGCCGGGAGCGTGAATATCTTTGCCGAGTGCATGGCGGAACTGGATTCCGATGTTGGTCTTGTATGGTGTCTTGTCGCGCGAGAAACGCGTGTCCCGGAACACTCGCATCAGTGAACCGCCGACCTTCTTTGGTTCTGCGCGGAACTTCGGGGCGAAGGACTTGAGCGCAGGTTCCATCGCTTCGATGAAGTCGAAAGCAGGCTCGCGCACCAGAGCTTCATAACGCGGCTTATTTTCTTCGAACCATGCTTTGTTGTTATTGGCGGCAAGTTCGTCCAGAAAACTCAAAGTGGCTTTTGTGAACATGAGGGGCTCGTCCTTTCGTGGATCAATATTTCACTTGCACGCGATAGCTCAGCGTCGTCTTGCCTTCGGCGGGGATGTCGATCTTCCACACCGCAGTGTTGCTGGTCGCTTTGCTGCTGGCATGGCTCTCGCTCATGATCTTCCAGTCGGCAGGGATAGGTTCTTGTACGGTGACGGTCACACGTTCTTTCTTCGCGTTCTTCAACACGATCTCATAGGCGCTCTCGAATGCGCTGTTGCCTTTTGAGGGGCGCGGTAGTGTTTTGAAATCGGTCTGCTTCTTGTCGGCGGTCACGTCGAAGGCTTCACCCAATTTCAGACGCACGGTCTCGTTCTTCGGCGTGTGGTCGATGTGGTCTTCGCCTACGAACTGAGCGTTGCCTTGGCTATCTTTTTTGTACACACGCATCGTGCCTTTAGGTAAGGGCATGCCCATCTTGGCGGCTTCCTTGTTGTCGAACTCGACGAACACGCTCACCTTCATCTTCTGCCCGAGGTCGCCATAGCTGCTGCTGTAGTAATAATCTGCGCCGCGTAGCAACAGTTCTTTACGTGCGGGTACGCCGCTGGCAGAAAGCAATGCCACTTGTTTGGTCTGGTTCTCGGCGATGGTGGTAGGGCGGTCAAGTGTGTAGAGGTGATATTCGAGCAGGGATTCTTCGGTCATGGGTGCGGAAGCGTCAGCCATCATTACCTCTGCGCGCATCGCTTTCACCATTGGTCGTACGTATTGCTGAACACGGTTCACATCGCCAGCCACCAATTGCAGTTTTGCATTGTTGTAAGTCGCACCACTGGTGTTGGAGAGCGTCACCCAGCCGGATAGATCAAGGCTGTCTTCTTTGGGACTTAATTCTGCGACATAGTCAGCCTTCCAGTCCAAACCACCGGTGAGGTAGCTAAGTTCGATGGTCTGCTCGGCGGCAGTTTTGTTGTTGAGCCTAGTGACCAGAGTAGGGCGGTCGCGCAGGTTGGCAGGTACATCGGCATATACGATGCGACCGGGGATGCCGGTCTCGATACGGTTGCCGATCTTCAGTACCACGCCATTGTTGGCAGAAAGCACGGTGGCTTGCTCAGAAGTCTCAGCCCCCGTGGTCGGATGGGTCTTCACCACTAGCACGTTCTTTCCGACATACTTCTCCAACAGTTTCTCCGGGGTGAGCAAGTCGAAATCGAAATTCTGCTCCAATGTGGAGAAACTCCCTGTATGGCTGATGCTGCGCAACAGTGCTGTCTCGGGACGTATCTGCGCGCTGACATCACGTAAGGCGAGGTCGTTCAGACCATTCTGCAACTTCACTTTGCGCTGGTCTTTCACTAGGGCGAGGTCGCCGTTGTAGATGGTGACCGCAACAGATTGCTGTTCTTTGAGTGTGCTGCGAATCTCATCGGCAGCGATTGCACCCGAGGAGAAGGCGCAACTGATCAGCAAAGCGAGAGAAGACTTTTTGAAGTTCATCGTGAAGTTCCTAGTGGGTTGATAAGTGAAACTGTAGCCGACTGACCGAGATTCAACCATAGAGTTCATTTCACGGTTCTAAGAAGGTCTTTTCCAGCTTGGGTGAATTTCCACCATGGGATGGATTCGCCACTTTCCAGATAATGTTTGGCCGCCATCAAGGTATACAGCACGCACGGGTCGTGACGCTTGCCCATACTGTCGCAGAGTAAAAGATAAGTTTGCAACGGATCGAGTGTGGCGAGTTCTTTAGGCGAGTGGATCCCAAGCGAGTGCAGATCCCCCGCGATGGATCTGCCGATGTTGGGGATGTCTTCGAGTCTGTGTACTTTGGCAGCCATCACTTGAGTTTCTTAGCCAGATTCTCTTTGACGCGGAACTGCACGATCTTCTTCACCAGTGTGTGGGGTAACGCCGAGTCGATGGGAAATTGGATCGCACCTTTCGAGGTCTTGTATTTCACCAATTCATCTTTGAATTCACTGATGCCGCTCGGGGCTGGATAGAAGCCGATGTGTTTTTTGAACGCTGTGAAATGTACGAGGTTGCCGTTCAGATAGAAGGTCGGCATCTGATAGCTGATCTTCTCGGTGGCATCGGGGGCGGCTTTGCGTATCGTCTGCCTTAGCATTTCGAGTGTCACCTGCACTTCTTGTGGGAAGGTGGCGATGTAGTCGTCAATGTTGGCGGGTATGGTTGTAGCGGCTTTCATCACGTTCTCACATCGTTTTGGTATAGGCGATGAGTTGATCCAGTGCGATGCCCCAGCCTTCGTAAAAGCCCATGTCTGCATGTTGCTTGCAGGCAGCTTCGTCACCGTGACGCACGGTGGCGATATAGCGTGTACCTGTACCGAGGGTCTCCAACTGGATGGTCGCGGTGAACTTGAAGTCGACCGTGGATTCTGTTTGTGCAATAGCTGCGAGTGGGCGGAAATCGGGCAGCAGCGCATTCGTCCATGTCAGTCTCGTGTTATCCAGTACCTCTAGATAGCAGCCATCACCGGGGAATCGCTGGCCCTCTGGTGATTGCATCACAGTGTAGAAACGACCGCCAGGGCGTAGATCGATCTCGCACTCGACGACACTCCAAGGCGCTGGACAGAACCATGGCATGAGATGTTTAGGAGTCGTCCATGCTTTCCAGATGAGTTCTCTAGGAGCGTCCACGATACGTTCGAACGAAAGGTCTAGTTTTGGGTCGAGTGTTTCCATGATGTTCTCCTTTCAAGAGTGTTCGCAAATCGCCTTGAGCTTGTCCAAGGCTTTGCGCCAACTTTCGCTCATAAAATCCACATACTCATCGGGCATGGTGGTGATGTCCACCTGTAGGGTGGTGACGCCATTCGTCTCAGTGAAAGTGTAGTTCTCGAACACGTCATGCCATTGCTGTTCTTTAATGGGCACTCCGTTCTTCACCTCAGACAACATCTCGATGGAAACGAACTCGGCAGGGCGATGTTCGGCGATGCGCGCACTCATGCCTGAACCCTGCCCATCACCGAACAGGATTTTTGCGCCCTTCTCCCACGAGCCTTGGTAGCTTGAGCCTTCGGCAAAAGCGGATGTCCACTCGCGGTAAGTTTGATCTGCCAACATGAGTTGATGCACCCGTGCTTTTGGTGCGTGGATGGTGACGGAAAAGTGTAGTGATGGCATGGCGTTCTCCCTATTCGATTGCGGCGCGACGACCAACTTCATAGTGCAAGCACACCACACCCGATGCAAAGGTTCTGCTCGTGACCAGTTTGAGCTTGGTCCTGTCTCTGATGTTCTTGAATAAGGGGATGCCTTGTCCAAGTAGAACGGGATTGAGGAATATCCAATACTCGTCGATGAGATCTTCCGCCATCAGCGCATGCGTGGCGGAGGGGCTGCCGAACACTAGGATCTCACTGCCCACTTCTTGTTTTAGATTGATGATCTCTCCGCTCAAATTATTG
>JAVBYP010000232.1 GCA_030823965.1 Sideroxydans sp. | reverse complement strand
CACACCACCGATCAAGTCTGCTTCGTTTTCCTTTTTCGCCAACCAGCGTGCCGATGCGCTGGTCGCTCCGCGTTCGGATAAAGCGAACACGGAAGATCCTCTTGCATGTGGCTTGACGAAGGCATCTGCATGGATGGATACGAACAGGTCGGCATGTGATTTACGCGCTTTTTCTACGCGACCGACCAAGGGGATGAAGTAGTCACCATCGCGCACCAATACGCCTCGCATGCCGGGTATCTCGTCGATCTGCGCCTTTAGCTTGCGCGCGATGGAGAGCGTCACCTGTTTTTCATGCGTGCCGCGATGTCCGCGCGCACCGGGATCTTCACCGCCATGCCCGGCATCGATCGCCACGATGAGGATGCGTGTGCTGAGTTCGGGGCGCGGCATCGGCGTAGTTTTGGCGACGGAGGGCGTCGGCAATTCCACGCTAGGCTTGAGGACGACTGGTGGGGACTCGGCAAGTGGAGTGGTAGGGGCGGGTTCGCTCTCGGCCAACTTGCTTTCGCTCTGCTGTGCCAGTGCCATCAAGGGGTCGATCGCGACCAGTGGATACACATCCAGAACGAGGCGGTATCCGTAAGCCCCCACGGGTTTCAAACTGAACAGTTGCGGCTTCGCTTCAGATTTTAGGTCAAGTACCAAGCGCACCACACCGGGTTTGAATCTGCCCACGCGCACGCTCTTGATGTAAGGATCGTCGTCGCCGATCTTGCTCACCATCTCGTTCAGCACCGCGTTGATCGCTACATCTTCCAAATCGATCACCAGGCGTTCCGGGTTCTTGATGGTGAAGAGGTTGTAGCGGATGGCTTGTTTGGATTCCAGCGTGATGCGGGTGTAATCCTGTGCGGGCCAGATACGCGCCGACTTGATGGCGATCTCCGCCCATGCGGACGGTAGCCACAGCAGGGTGGCGATAAGGGCTAAGCGGACAGCGCGTTCAAACATGTTTGTCCTGCATCGGTGTAAGCATGTATCGATAGTTCTCGTTCGTCTTGAAGGATGTTGAAAGTGATGCTGATATCTGCCAGCGGCAGCAATCCACTAGCTTGTTCAGGCCACTCCACTAGACACACATTATTCCCATCGAACTCATCCCGGAAGCCCGCGCTCTCCCATTCATCGGCATCACGGAAACGGTAAAGATCGAAGTGGCGCAAGTTTAACCCAGCCACCGCGTATTGCTCGACCAAGGTATAGGTCGGGCTCTTTACTCGGCCTGTGTAGCCCAAGGCCTGCAGCAATGCGCGCACCAAGGTCGTCTTGCCGGCCCCTAGATCGCCGCGCAGGTAGATGACCAAGCCGGGTCTTAACGTGTGTGCGAAGCGAGTCGCAAAGGCGATGGTGGCCGCCTCGTTCGGCAGATGTATGGCGAACGGTTGGTTCATACTACTTCGGCTATGATTCGCTTCATGCAAAACGTGACACCTCGAACTGATTTTGAAGCACTCGCCATACACATCAAAGCGTGGGGCAAGGCGCTGGGTTTTCAATCGGTGGGCATCAGTGACACACACCTGGTTTCAGCCGAGGGACACCTGTTGCAATGGCTTGCTGACGGGCGTCACGGCGCGATGGATTATATGGCAAAACATGGTGCCAAACGCGCACGCCCAGCCGAGTTGGTGCCCGGTACTTTGCGCGTCATCTCGCTGCGTATGAACTACTACCCAGAGCACGCGAAAGACACGGAGGAGGTGTTGCAAGATGGCAGTCGCGCATTCGTTTCGCGCTATGCCTTGGGGCGTGACTATCACAAGGTATTGCGCAATCGACTGGAGAAGCTGGCGCAGCAGATTCGTGATGAAGTCGAATGTCAGTGTCGTGTGTTCACCGACAGTGCGCCCGTGTTGGAAGTGGAGTTGGCGCAGAAAGCGCAGCTTGGTTGGCGCGGTAAACACACATTGCTACTGTCTCGAGATCAAGGATCATGGTTCTTCTTGGGGGAGATATTCATCGACCTGCCGCTCCCCATCGATGCACCGCAAGATGATCACTGTGGCACTTGTAGCGCCTGCATAGATATCTGTCCCACCCAAGCCATCACCGCGCCTTACCAACTTGATGCGCGGCGTTGTATCTCCTACCTCACCATCGAGCTCAAAGACAGCATCCCCGTCGAATTACGTCCACTCATCGGCAACCGCATCTATGGCTGTGACGATTGCCAACTGGTGTGTCCGTGGAATCGCTTCGCACAAAAGACCATCGAACCAGACTTTGCCATTCGCAACGGTTTGGATGACGTCAGCCTCATCGAGCTTTTTGCGTGGGATGAAACCATGTTCCAAGCGAAGCTGGCGGGTAGCCCGATCTACCGTATCGGTCACGAACAATGGCTGCGCAACATCGCCGTCGCACTCGGGAACGCACCCAAAACAGCAGACGTCATCGAAGCTTTGCAAACGCGAGCCCAACACCCATCTCACATCGTTCGAGAGCACGTGGAATGGGCACTTCAAAGGCATCTAACAGGATAAATTTCTTGACAATTTTCCATGCTCCCCTAAAATGCGCGCCTCTTATGGGTCGTTAGCTCAGCTGGTAGAGCAGCGGACTCTTAATCCGTTTGTCGCAGGTTCGATCCCCGCACGACCCACCAATAAGAAAGGACTTGCAGAGATGTGAGTCCTTTTTCATTTTTGGTACGCCACGATGACAAAAAAATATGATGATCTGGTCAATGATTCCTTAGCGCGCGTCCGTGAGATCTTGCCGTGGGATCTGCGCCGGAGGATGGATGCGGGAGAGGAATTGCTCTTGCTTGATGTCAGAGAGCCAGCCGAATTCTCGCGCCTATATATTCCAGGATCGATCAATGTCCCACGCGGTATCCTCGAGCAATCATGTGAGTGGGATTACGAGGAGACGCAACCGCAACTGGCGGCGAGTCGAGATCAGCATATCGTCGTGATCTGCCGTTCGGGTAAACGTTCAGTGCTGGCTGCAGATGTGATGCAGCAAATGGGTTTCATCGATGTCGTATCGCTGAGGACAGGTGTGCGCGGTTGGTGTGATTATGAGCAGCCGATGACTGATGTGGATGGGCGCTCGATAGACGCCGACCAAGCTGACGAGTTATTGGCGTCAAGTCTGCGCAGAGACCAGCGTATGCCAAAGGGGCGATAGCTCCCTCGAGAAGATTTGTCACATCACTCGATGCGAGCCGCTTCATCGAAGCGTAGTCTTGGGTTGCGTGGATGCAGCTTGCTAGCGTCGCCGTACCCAAGATTGATCAAGAAGTTGGATCTGATCTTGGTGCCGTTGAAGAATTCGGCGTCCACCTTCTCATTGTCAAAACCAGACATCGGGCCTGCATCCAGACCCAGTGCCCGCGCGGCGATGATGAGGTAAGCCCCTTGCAAGGAGGCGTTGCGGAAGGCAGTGGTGTCGATCAAGGCTGAATTTCCCGCGAACCAGGCTCGCGCGTCCGTGTGTGGGAACAACCTCGGTAGCTGTTCATAGAACTCGTGATCCTGTGCGACGATGACAGTGACAGGTGCAGCGAGCGTCTTGTCTACGTTGCTGGGGATCATGGCGGGGAGCAGGCGTTCTTTGGCTGCCGTACTCTTCACGAACACTAGGCGTGCCGGAGATGAATTCGCACTGGTCGGCCCCCATTTCATCAATTCGTAGAGCTTGATCAGCAGCTCATCATCGACAGATTTGTCCAGCCAAGCGCTATGGGTTCGCGCATTGCGGAACAGGGTATCTAGGCTACGTTCATCTAGTTGCATGTTGTCCTCCAATCATTCGCTGTTCGTAAAAAAGCCTCTACCCGTGCAGGGTAGAGGCTTTTTTGTTTGAAACAAACTTATTTCAGTTTTTCGATACCCAGCATCTTCATGATGCTGCCTTCGTAGAAAGGCTCGGAACTCCCTTTCTTCATCTTGCGGATGAAGTATTTCTCGAATGCGACTTTGGCAAGGTGTACCCATTTACCTTCAGAGAACCAGTTCACGTTGCGTGGCGGGATCTGCGGGATGGCGACAAAGGCCACACCGCTTTCACCGAAATCTGCCAAGCACACGGCATTCCAAGTTGCTTCTTTGTCAGCCGGTTGGCCAGTGAGGTCGGCGTGGATGTTGTACACGGTGGCGGTGACCATGGATTCGATCATGTAGCCCGTCTTTGGCGTGCCGACTGGGATCGGGGTGGCCTCTACCGGAGGGATCGCGACGCATACGCCGACTGCGAAGATGTTTTTGTACTTTTGATTGCGTTGATGTTTGTCCACCGTGACGAAGCCGCGCGCTTGGACTAGTCCTTCGATGCCGAACACGGCATCGATCCCCTTGAAGGCAGGCAACATCATGCTGTAGTTGAACGGGAGTTCGTGTTTCTTCTTCTCCACGCCCATGTCGTCATGTTCTGTGACGTACATCTTGCCTGCTTCGACCTTGGTCACCTTGGCGTTGCAGATCCACTTGATGTGCTTGTCGCGCATACCGGATTCAAGGATGCCGTTGGAGTCACCCACGCCACCGAGGCCAAGGTGGCCGATGTAAGGCTCAGAGGTGACGAACGTCATTGGCACCTTGTTGCGAATCTTGCGTTTGCGCAGATCGGTATCCATGATGAATGCATATTCATAAGCAGGGCCGAAGCAGGAAGCACCTTGCACCGCTCCTACTACGATAGGGCCTGGGTTCTTGCAGAAATCTTCCCATTCGTCATGCGATTCCATCGCATGGTCGACGTGGCAGACGGAGTAAGTGTGCCCGCCATGTGGGCCTAGTCCCTCGACTTCATCGAAAGCCAGTTTAGGGCCGGTGGCGATGACGAGGTAGTCGTAGTCAACATGTTTGCCATCGTTCAGTTCTAGCTTGTTTTGATCAGGATGGACGCGTTTGACGCCGGTGGAGATGAAGTTGATACCTTTACGTTCCAAATAGGAGCGAACAGGGAACTCGATCTGCTTGCGCTCACGCCATTTGACAGCGACCCATGGATTGGAAGGAGTGAAGTGGAAGTTCTCGCTGTTAGAGACAACGGTGATTTGATGCTTCTTATCCAGCTTGTCACGCATTTCGTAAGCTGCTGGCATACCACCGACGCCTGCACCCATGATCACGACATGTGCCATTCTTTTCTCCCCTGGTTAGATTGATTCACAAAAACCGCGTCGATGCGCGGGGGTTTTTCGAAGCCGCATTAGGCGCAATCCCCCCCTAGGGTGTCTATAACCATATCGGGTGATATGGGCTATGACCCTGATGGGGTGGTGGTTAGCTTGGTGTACGGAAGATCAGCAGCTCGGCGAATTGTCGTCGTGTGATTTGGCCTGCTCGTTGGTGAACAGCACAGCAGCTTTGACGCGGGATGACAGGTTGAGCTTGTTCAAGATATGGCGCACGTGCTGTTTGACCGTGTCGTAGCTGATCTTCAAGGTCTGCGCGATGGCCTTGTTGCTTTCACCGCGTGCCAGCAGCTGTAGGATCTCGCGCTCGCGCTCGGTCAGCAACTTGAGTGAGTTCTTAGGCTCTTGATCTGGCTGCTCGCCACGCAACATATCGATCATCTTCATGGTCATGGTGGGGGCGACCACCAGCTCGCCTCCCGCGACACGACGGATGGCATCCACCACATCATCCGGCGCCATGTCTTTCAGCAGATAGCCGCGCACACCGGCACGGATAGCGTTGGTGAGGTCTTGCTCGGAGTCACTCATGGTCAGCATCACGGCTGGAGTGGTGAATCCCTCGCTACGAAGCAACTGGATAAGAGAGATGCCATCCAGCGGTTTCATGCGCAGATCAACGATGAGCAGATCTGGCTCTTCGTGAAGCAGTTTTCGAAGTTCAGCTATGTTGTCGGTCGCGCCAAGTACCAAAAAATCGTAACAATTTGCGAGCAACTCGCTCAAGCCACGTCGGCACAGACTCTGGTCGTCGACCAAAACAACCCTTAATTTGTCACTCATTCGAAGCTCTCCAGTCCAGCGGTGGTTCGGGGAAGAATAATTGTACCTGTGTGCCCAATCCAGCGGCGCTCTCTACCTTGATTCTGCCACCGATCTGGTGCGCGCGCTCACGCATGATCATCACACCGTAGTGTCCTTCTACCGGTGCGAAGGTATGGGCGCCGCTACCGTTGTCCTCGATGGTGAAGACGAAATAGCCAAAATCGGAATCGACGAACAGTCGAGCATGCGTAGCGCCGGAGTGTCTGGCGATGTTCGTCAATGCCTCGCGCACGATGTGATACACCTGTATCTCGTATTCGAGCGGCAACTCGAGATCGGCCAGACGGTTGTGGTATTCAAGTTCGATATCGTTGTGGTCGCGGAACTCGTTCGTCAAGTCGTTCAGAGCGACAGACAATCCCTCGGTATTCATCTCGCAACGGAAGTCTGCAATGAGTTCGCGCGTACTCTTCTGTCCGATCTCTAGGGCCTCGTCCAGATCGCGCACATATTTATCGGCCATTTCTTGGTTGCCACTACGGATGGCTTCCTTGAGTAAGCTCACACGCATGCGTGCATAAGTCATCGTTTGTGCCAACGAATCGTGGATCTCATTGGCGATGCCCTGTCGCGCGGCAAGCCTTTCTATACGAGTCGTCTCGCGGTTGTCTCGGGTATGCTGGATCGTAGTCGCCATCGTTTCTGCGAATGCGGCGATGATGTTCATTGCTTGGCTAGCGGTATGCCTTGGCACGTCAAAGAAGATGGTAAGGACACCCAATATGTTCTCGGATGAGCCAGGCAGATCCAGGGGGGCGGCGATCAAAGATTGGAATCGGCAACTCGCGTATGGGCAGTTCTGCCGCGAGTTGCAACCGCTGATGTCAGATGCATGGACGACGTGTCCGAGTGCGTCGATATCGCTGATCTCACAATCCAGATCGACGAAATTCTCTGCTTCTTCTTGCAGTTCGGTGGAAAGGCCGACGGAGCCGATGATCTGAAGTGTGCGTCCATCTGGAGATAGAAGGCGTACTACGCCCGCAGTCGCACTCACCGTGCCGATGATGCTTTCAAGAAAAGTCTCCAACAGTGCTTTAAGTTCACCTGCTCGTGGCGAAGTGAACTCGTGCAACAGACAAGCAGAAATGCCGCCATCTTTGTCGTCTGGCGGTGTGAATTCTGGTTCGCGAACCCAAGCGAAACTGGCGTTGGTGTCAATTGCTGTGCGCATATTCTTGTTGAGAGGAAATCGGGTGAACCCGGATATTTAAGCTACTTTTTGGAGTCTAGTCTAAATGACCAAAATATCAACCAAGTAAAACAAAAGTTAAAGAAGGAATTCCATTTACCCCCCCCCATTGGTGTTATCACACAAACCCCCGATATGGCTATAGACCTGTATGCGTGGATTCTTCCTAATTCACACAATATTTTTGAAAAGACTAGGGAATGAAGATCTGCATCGTTTCAGATAGCCATGACCGCTCCGAGCCGCTATTGGATGCCATCGTGGAGGCCAAGGCAGCTGGTGCACAAGCGGTCATCCATTGTGGCGATCTTATTGGTGTCAATACCTTGCGAGCATCCCTCAAGCTAGACATACCCATCCATGCAGTTCACGGCAACAACCTCGGCGATGTCGTCGCGCTCTATCGCATGATGGCAAGAACCAATGGTTTATTCACTTACTACGGCGAAGATGCCGTGCTGGAACTTGGTGGACGTAAGATATTCGTGACACACATGCCTCATCACGGCCAAGCTTTCGCCTGTACCGGAGATTACGACTTGGTCTGCCACGGTCACAGTCATACTGCTCACATCCTTAAACAAAAGCACGTGCGTGAAGGAGAATGCTGGCTGGTCAATCCTGGTTCGGTCGCAGGCATCGATGCACCCGGCATCGATGCCGTCCCAACTTGGATACTTGCAGACCTGTCCAATATGAGTTTCGAGATACGCCAACTACCAGTAGCTCGCTGAACGCTCTCCTTGCTAACCGAGAAATCTAAGGACGGTGTCGACAAGCAGCATGATCTGTCTGATACCAGCGGCCCAAGTGTGGGGCTATAATCCCGCACTCTGACATAGGTCATTAGGAGAGCCGACATGCAACACCTCACCCCGAAAGAAGCTTTCGATTTACTGCAAGCCAATCCAGAAGCAGTGTTCATCGATGTGCGTAGCGAGATGGAGTACATGTTTGTTGGTCACCCGCGCGGTTCTATCCACATTCCTTGGGTCGATGGTCCAGACTGGGAAATCAATCCGATGTTCGTTTCGCATGTGCGTAAAGCGGCCAGCGTCAATCGTCCCGTCGTGCTTATCTGTCGTTCTGGACGCCGTTCGGCCGATGCGGGTGAAGCGTTGGAGAAAGCAGGTATGAAAGACGTGTACAACGTCGCACACGGCTTTGAAGGCGACCTTGATGATACACACCATCGCAACTCGCATAACGGTTGGCGTTTTGATGGCCTACCTTGGGCACAGACATAAGTCATTGAGCTCGTCATCCTAGAGCAGAGGGGTAAGCATGCAATCCGGCCCGCGTGAGATCGTTACCCCTTTTCGCTCCATCCCCCTTGAAGTTCCAGAAGGGCTCAAGCACAACGAATTCTTCAATAGCACCGAGAACCTCAACGACCTTGTGAACAACAACGGTCTGTTGGTGAACTCGGAGAACCTGCTGCTGTACCGCAAGGCATTGGGGCACAGCACCGAATTCGATTGCTCCATCATCTACAACACCTCCAAGAGCATCCTCAACCCGCTAGGGCGCCCCGTGCGTCGCACGCAGGTGGCGGACGATGTGAAGCATGTGTGGAACCGCATGAACCAGATCATCATCGACTACATGCTGGAGCAATATCCCGATCCAGCCGAAGCGCTAATCCTCGCGGGCGAGGCGAGTCTGGATGCGACCTGGCCGCTCACCTCACCCGGCGTTCCCAGTATCCGTATGTTGCACAACCATTTCGTCGTGTTTCCGATGGCGACTTTGCGTAGCGCAAAACTGGCCGACACCAACAACCCCAACCTCACCGACGGCGGCCAACACAGCCTGTTCCAAGCCTATATGCGCGACGTGTATCGTGAGTTCTTTGCTCAAGCGTTGAACTTGAAGATACTCAAACCCGCCAGCGAAGCCGACACACGTATCGCACTCACCGGCTATCCACAAGGTTTGCCAAGTTGGGAAGTGCAGGGCGGGGC
>JAVBYP010000228.1 GCA_030823965.1 Sideroxydans sp. | reverse complement strand
CATTCGCACACCAGCCGTTGGCATATATAGTCGCCAACGGCAGCTATGGCCGAGTAGCAGCCATCGCTGTAAGAGCAATCCGTGAACTGTCTGCAACACCGACACATGGCGGCAATCTTCAAAGCCTCCTAAAATAGGACATCATTTCCCGCTGAAAAACCATGAAACCTATCGCCATCTTCCGCCACTCGCCTGTCGAAGGCGCAGGCTATTTCGCGCTGTTCCTCACCCAACACTGCATCCCTTGGCAGATGATCCACATCGATCGGGGAGAGGCAGTACCTGCTGATGCCAGTGCCTTCAGCGGGCTGGTGTTCATGGGTGGGCCGATGAGCGTCAACGACGACCTGCCGTGGATTCCGCCCGTACTCCAACTCATTCGAGACGCGCACGCACAAGACATCCCTTTGCTGGGCCACTGCCTCGGCGGTCAACTCATCTCCAAAGCACTTGGCGGTGTGGTGAGCAAGAATCCCGTGAAAGAGATCGGCTGGGGCGAGGTCGAGGTCGCGCATAACGAGATCGCGCGTCATTGGTTCGGTGACATCGAACGATTCGATTCCTTCCATTGGCATGGCGAGACTTTCTCGTTGCCACAAGGCGCAGTCCATCTTTTATCGAGCAAGCATTGCGCGAACCAAGCCTATGTCATCGGCAAACACCTCGCTATGCAATGCCATGTCGAGATGACGGAGCCGATGATCCGTGACTGGTGTGAGGTCGGTGCAGACGAGGTCAGAGCAGCCAGCAGCAGTCAAGCGGTACAGTCTGCGCAAGTCATGCAACAGCAGATGTCAGATAAGTTGCCACAACTCCATCACGTCGCCGAACATCTCTATCGTCAGTGGTTGCGGGGCATCGCACACTAGCCTTTCTAGGTACTTGGTCTAATTGCAGCCCAAAATCTCAAGCGTAGACTCCCTCTACCTGCAGAGGGGTCGTGCAGGCTACTCAACTACTTCAACAAGGAGATTCACATGAAAAAATTGATTGCTCTGGTCAGTTTGGGAATTGCACTTGCGGTATCTGCACCTGCCTTCGCAGGCGCTCAACAAGATAAGATGAAGGCGTGTAATGCCGATGCCAAAGAACAGGCATTGAAAGGTGATGAGCGCAAAGCCTTTATGAAGAATTGCTTGAAGAAAGATGCGGCATTGGATACTGCTGCAGTCCCTGCTTCGCAGCAGAACAAGATGAAGTCATGTTCTGCTGAAGCGAAGAGCAAGGCGCTAAAAGGTCAGGAACATAAAGACTTCATGAAGTCCTGTTTGAGCGCGTAAGCGTGTAACGATGTAGTACGAAGAGCGCGCCGCAAGGCGCGTTTTTCATTGGGGGAAGCGAAAGGCTGGCGTGTACAATTCGACTCGAATATCTAAGAGAGCGTGAGTGCCGAATGACCTTTGTAGTGAGCGAGAATTGCATCAAATGCAAATACACCGACTGTGTCGAAGTGTGTCCGGTGGATTGTTTTCGCGAAGGGCCTAACTTCCTCGTCATCGACCCAGATGAATGCATCGACTGCGCACTGTGTGTGCCCGAATGTCCTGCCAACGCCATCTATGCGGCAGATGATGTGCCTGAGGCTGAAAGGCAGTTCATCGCTCTCAATGCCGAGTTGTCGAAACAGTGGAAGACGATCACTCAGAAGATAGACGCGCCTGCTGATGCGGATGAGTGGCGCGAAGTCAAAGACAAATCACATCTGCTCCAACGGTGAGTACGTCCACGCAATATTTTGATGCTGTCGCGCGGCGCATCCTTGCCGCGCATCCCGCACCCGACCTGCGCGGCATCACCATCCTGCTGCCCAACTTCCATGTGGCGCAACCACTTGCACAGGCATTGATCCGTGTAGCTAAGACACCAACCATCCTGTTGCCGCAGATGGTCACGCTCAATCAATGGGCGCAGGACATCACGCTTGATGCCCCCATCGTCACCGATAGCCAGCGCTGTGCATTGCTTTACGGTGAATTGAAGCAGCGCCAATGGTTCGACAACGCCGACCTATGGAGCATGACGCAGGAGTTGCTCAAACTCTTCGACGAGCTCACCCATGCGATGGATGCCTTGCCCGATGATGAAGCTGCATTCATCGCAGCCGTGGAGCGCGCCTACCAGGCGCGGCAGAACACCACGTTGCAGCTTGAAGCGCGCTTGGTGTTCGAGCTATGGCGCGCCATGCAAGCAGGGCAGGAGTTGGATGCGGCGCGCGCCTATCAACAACGCTTGGCAAAACTGGCGGCACAAGCGCAGTCGCCACTGTATGTGTTGATGGCGTCGGAGTGGGAAGCGGTAGAGAAACGCTTCCTTGAGGAATATGAGCAGCGTGCGATGGTGAAGGTGTTCGATCTGCGGGAGATGGATGCGCGACCTTCAGCTCCCCGTTTCTTCGCCGCCACCTCGCTCGAACAAGAAGCCCGCGCCGCTGCCATGCAAGTGCGCCTGTGGTTGCAAGCGGGTAAACGCGACATCGCCATCGTGGCGCAAGACCGTGTCGCCGCGCGCCGCATGCGTGCCTTGCTGGAACGCGCCGAGGTGTTGGTGACGGACGAGACGGGGTGGACCTTCGCCACACTTTCCGTCAGTACGGTGTTAGACCGTTGGCTCACCGCCTTGCAGAGCGATTTCTACCATCACGACTTGCTCGACCTACTCAAGTCGCCGTTCATCTTCGCCGACATGAGTCCGAGCGAGCGCAAGTCTGCCGTGTATGAATTAGAGCAACTGCTACGCAAGCATGGTGTGGTTGCTGATCTAGAGAAGTTCATCGATCTCGTGCCGCATGAGGTGGCTTTGCATGTGCCACTGGCGCGTCTAAGGCAGGCTGCCGCATTGCTGGATCAAAGCAAGAAACGCACACTCACCGAATGGCTCGCCGCGCTGCGCGAGAGCTTGGAGGTGTTGAGCATAGCCCGTGGATTGCAACAAGACGATGCGGGTCAGCAACTGCTGGGTGCGCTTGAGACTTGGCAGCAAGAACTTGCCAATGATGGCGGACGTTACGCCTTCCACGAATGGCGACGCTGGTTAGCGCAACAACTGGATGTACAGACCTATCGCGATAGCAGCATCGATAGCCAAGTGCGCTTCACCCATCTGGCAGCGACGCGCTGGCGCACCTTCGATGCGGTGTTGCTGTTGGGTTGTGATGCCGATCATCTGCCGAGTGCGGGAGATGGCGGGCGCTGGTTCAACGATGCGGTGCGCTCGGTGTTGAACTTGCCCACACGTGCCACCCACGCCATACGACAACGCGCCGACCTGATGGCCTTGCTGGCGCTGAACGATACCGTGCTGGTCACCTGGCAGAAAGACAAGAGCGGCGAAGCGCGTCTGTTGAGTCCTTTCTTGCAGATGCTGCGCGATGATTACGAGCAAGCGCATGGAGACGACCTCGCCGAGACTGAGTTGCATGCCTACATTGCGGCAGAAGATGCACGACACGTCTCGCTGCCGCCGTCAGCACAACCTGCGCCAAATGTGGCGATAGATTCTGTTCCTGTCAGTGTCTCCATCAGCGGCTACAACTCGCTGGTCGCCTGCCCCTATCAATTCTATGCACGCCACATCTTGAGATTGAACGAACTCGACGAGGTGCAAGAAACCATCGAGAAGAGCGATTACGGTGAGCGAGTGCATGAAGTGTTGCAGCGCTTCCATGAGTCTTATCCGCAGGTGAGCGGACAAGACACGACAAAGATGGAAGCCGCCTTGCGCGACATCAGCGAGCAGGTGTTCGCCGATCTGCTGGCACACGATTTTGCCGCGCGTGCATGGTTGGCGCGCTGGTACAGATCGCTACCTGCGTATCTGGAATGGCAGCAAGAAGGCGAGGCCGAGGGCTGGCGCTATGCCGAGGCTGAGACGAAATTCGACTGGCCGCTGGAAGGGGTGAACCTGCGCGGACGTATTGACCGCTTGGATGTGCGCGGTGAAGAGAAACGCGTGCTCGACTACAAGACGCAGAGCGACATCGTGTTGCGTAACAAACTCAAAGAGCCGGGCGAAGACGTGCAGCTCGCCTGCTACGCCTATGCACACGAGGCGGCGGATGTCGCCTTCGTCAGCATCGATAGTGGCAAGGTGAAGTCGGTCGCGCCGAAAGAGGATGCAGCGCAACTTGCGCAGCTCAACGTCGAGCGCCTAGAGCATGTGATGGGCGCGCTGCGTGACGGAGCAGGGTTGCCTGCGAATGGTATCGATGCGGTGTGCGGCTATTGTGAGATTCGCGGTGTGTGCAGGAAGGGTGAATGGACATGAGCATCGCCCTCGATCCTCGTCGTAGCGTCATCGTCGAAGCCTGTGCAGGCAGCGGCAAGACTTGGCTGCTGGTGTCGCGCATCGTGCGCCTGTTATTGGATGGCGCGCAGCCTTCGCAGATCCTCGCCATCACTTTCACGCGCAAAGCCGCACAAGAGATGCAAGCGCGTCTGCAGGAATGGTTGCGCGACTTGGCGATGAAGGACGAGCAGTGGGTGCGCACCTTCTGCTCCGAGCGCGGTATCGCAACGTTGAGCGACGAGCAGATCGCCCTCGCGCGTAGCCTTTACAGCACCGTGTTGTTGGCGCAACCCGCCATCACCATCAGCACCTTCCACGGCTGGTTCATGCAAGTGATGCAGCGCGCGCCATTGAACGCCGATGTGATGCATGGCTCGTCCTTGCTGGAGCGGGCAGGGGCGGAACAGGATGAAGCGTGGGAAGAGTTGCTGGAGCAGATGCGCAAGGATCCAGAGAGTGTGGATTCGCAGCACATGCAATGGCTGTTCGATGCATGCGGTCTGTTCACCACGCGCAAGTTGCTGTTCAACTTCCTAGGTAAGCGTGCTGAGTGGTGGGCGTATACCCAAGGGCAGAAGGATGTTCTGGCGTTCGCATTAGACAATCTGAGAAGCGATCTAGATGTTGACTTGGAATTTGATGTCGTTGCCGATTGGGGAATGTGCGGCAACAACGAAGAGACGTTCTTCGCCTTCGTGCGACAGCTCGCCAGTAGCGGCACCGAGGTGCAGCAAGGGAAAGCGAGTGAGTTGGAGCAGGCATGGACGGATGCTGAACCAGAGGCTCGTTTTGATTCTGTCCAACCTTTGTTGTTCACACAAGCAGGCGAGCCGCGCAGTTTTAAGCCGACCAAGAAACAAGATGCCGAAGCATTCCTCATTACGCGTGATGCACTGTTCGATACGCTGCAAGAAGTGATCGACACACAAGCCGAGCAACAAGCCTATCGCCTGAACGAAGCCGTGCTGCATTGTGGTGTGGCATTGCTTGGTCGCTACCAAGCGCTCAAGGCGCAAAAGCAGCAGATGGATTTCTCTGATCTGGAATGGCAACTGTGTCGTCTGTTGCAACAGAGCGAACACGCCGAGACCATGCAGTACAAACTCGACAGCCGTTATCGCCATGTGTTGCTGGACGAGTTCCAAGATACCAACCCGCTGCAGTGGCAGATATTGCGCGCGTGGTTCGATGCGGCGGTGGCGGTGCAATCGCAACCTACCGTGTTCGTGGTGGGAGATCCCAAGCAATCCATCTATCGTTTCCGCCGTGCCGATGCGCGTTTGTTCGGCGTGGCGCGCGAATATCTGCAAGAACATTTCAATGCAGAGACTTTGGGCAACAGTCTCACGCGCCGTAACGCACAGCCCATCGTCGATGCAGTGAATGCCGTGTTCCGCGAACAGCCCGATGGCTTCGAGTTCGTCGAACATCAGACGCATCAAACAGAATTGCCGGGGCATGTGTTGGTGTTGCCACTCGCGGTCGTACTCCCTCTCCCGCAGGCGGGAGAGGGTAGGGGTGAGGGCCTATCCGAAGAGTTGGTTCTTCGAAACCCGCTCACCACCCCCCGCGAAGAATCTGAAGAAGGTGCGCGCCACATCGAAGCAGTCCAATTCGCCGACCAGCTCAAGACCATCGTCAGCGATTGGTCGGTGAATGATGAAGGCAAAGTGCGCCGCGCCACCTATGGCGACATCATGGTGTTGGTGCGCAGTCGTACCCATCTTGCAGTGTACGAAGAAGCCCTGCGAGCCAAGCACATCCCCTTCATCAGCTCGCGTCGTGGTGGCTTGCTCGACACCCTTGAAGCGGAAGACGTGCAGGCGCTGCTGATGTTCCTCATCACCCCCTTTGCCGATCTCGCATTGGTGCAAGTGTTACGCACGCCTATCTTTGCGTGCAGCGATGCCGACTTGATGAACCTCTCAGGATTGAGGATCGAGGAGCTAGGATTGAGTGGGGCGGTGGCGGGATTGCGAGCCGAGGGTTTTTCTAAATCCTCAATCCTCAATCCTCAATCCTCATGGTGGCAACGTCTCCAGCATTTAGATAATCCATCACCCGCACAGCAACGTGCGCTCGAACTTCTGCAACGTTGGCTTGCCCTTGCCGACAAACTCCCCGTGCATGACCTGCTCGACCGCATCTATTTCGAGGGCGATGTCATCGCGCGTTACAGCGCCGTGTTGCCCAGTGAGATGCGTGCCAAAGTCACCGCCAACTTGCACGCCTTCATGGAGATCGCCTTGAGTGTGGATGCCGGGCGTTACCCCAGCCTGCCGCGCTTTCTGCAAGAGTTGCGCGAACTGCGCGACAGCAACGACGATGCGCCGGATGAAGGTAGGCTGGGTACGGCAGGTGATGCAGTGCGCATCTACACCGTACATGAATCGAAAGGATTGGAAGCACCCATCGTCTGGCTGCTAGATGCGAATGCGGAAAAGAAGAACAGAGACGGCAACGACGTGATATTGGATTGGCCGACGCACGAACCACAACCTTTGCATTTCTCTATCTACACAGACCAAGCCTCACGCGGCAAGAAGCGCGCACCCCTGTTCGAGCTAGATGCCGCTCAACAAGCGCGCGAAGAGATGAACCTACTCTACGTCGCCATGACACGCGCGCAACAAGCGCTCATCGTCAGCGGTAACCAAGGTGCGAAAGAGACCAAACAACTTACGTGGTATGGACGCATCGCATCGGTGCAGGGTGAGCAGGCGAATCCATTGAACATGGTCGCTGCCACAGCACATGACACCGAGAGGAGTGCTGAACAGAATGTGGCGATACCAGTCATCCTCTCTACAGGGAAACGTACTACCCACAATACCGCACAACAGCAGCGAGGTATTTGGCTACATTCAATGTTGCAGTTCCTCACCGAGATCACCCCGCTTTCTATGGGAGATGGGCCGAGGGAGTCGCTTCAGCAAAGACTTTCCATGCCGGAGGAAGAGTTCGATGCCCTCTACCAACAAGCCCAACACATCCTGACCGCTCCCCATCTAGTGCGTTTCTTCGATGCACAGCAATGCCGCAACGCCTACAACGAGATGCCTTATATCAATGCCAAGGGCGAACTGAAACGCATCGACCGTCTGGTGGAGTTCGATGATGAAGTGTGGGTACTGGATTACAAGCTAGGTGATAGTGAAGATGCCTCACGTCACCAAATGCAGATGCGTGAATATCAGGTGGCGATGCAATCAGTGCATGTGGGTAAAACGGTGCGCTGCGCGCTGGTGTTTGCAGATGGGATTTTGAGCGAAGTGTAGATGGTGATTGCGGAGGCGAAAACGCCAGTGCAGTGAATACACACAGACTCTTTAGCTCACCATCGGTCCCGAGTCTGCACCTGGTATATTTAGTTTTGCATTGGCTTCTTATCCAGCCATGTGATGAGCATTCAAGTGAGGCGTAGCACTATGATAGGGAGGCAGAATGTCCAAGATTGACCTGTTGACGCAGTTAAAGGCAATGACCAGTATCGTTGTGGATAGTGCAGATATCGATGCCATTCGTAACCATCGTTCAGAAGATGCCACTACCAATCCATCGCTGTTGTTGAAGGCGGTCACGTTGCCTGAATACCAACCCTTGATCGCCGATGCTGTCGCGTGGGCGAAGACGCAAAGTAGCGACCCGACACAGCAAGCTCACGACGCGATGGATAAGTTGGCGGTGAATATCGGTATCGAGATATTGAAGGTCGTGCCAGGACGGATCTCGACGGAGGTGGATGCTAGGCTGTCATTCGATACTGCTGCGTCTGTGGCAAAAGCGCGCAAGTTGATCAGACTCTACAACGCTGCGGGCATAGCCAATGAGCGTGTGCTCATCAAGCTCGCAGCCACGTGGGAAGGTATTCGTGCGGGCGAGTCGCTGGAACGTGAAGGCATTCATTGCAATCTCACGCTGATGTTCGGCTTCGCTCAAGCACGTTGCTGTGCAGAGGCGGGCGTGACGCTTATCTCGCCTTTTGTTGGTCGCATCTTCGATTGGCAAAAAGCCAAAGAAGGGCGTTCAGAGATCCCCGCCGAGGAAGATATGGGGGTGCTCTCGGTGCGACGTCTCTACGAATATTTCAAGACGTACGGCTATCCGACTACGGTGATGGGCGCCTCATTCCGCAATATGGGCGAGATATTGGCGCTAGCGGGATGTGATCGGCTCACTATCAGTCCGAGCTTGCTAGAAGAATTGCAGAAGACAGAGGGAAGCCTGGTCCGCCGCTTACGAGCGGCTGATGAGGTCAAGCAGAGACCCACTACGATGAGTGAGTCTGAGTTCCGTTGGGAGATGAATCAGGATGCGATGGCGACAGAGAAGCTGGCCGAAGGCATCCGTGGTTTCACGGTCGATCAGATCAAGTTAGAGAAGATGCTCGCGCAACGGATATCAGCGTGATCTTATGCTTTATTGAGGAGTGCCTCGAATTCCGCAAGGGGAGCGGGTCTTCCGAACAGATATCCTTGGGATTGGTTACACCCCAGCACGGCAAGAAGATCCATTTGCTCGTCCGTCTCAACGCCCTCTGCGATCACTGCCAAGACTAGGTTTTTTCTATACTGAAGAATCTCACTGAAATCAAAAATCGAGAGGTGCGGGGAGTGGGCTGATTCTCATCAACAGCTTTCCATTCCGATGGATGAGTTCGATGCACTCTGGCAACAAGTCCAACACATCCTAGCCGCGCCCTAACACGCACGCTTCTTTGATTCGCAGAAATACCGTAGCGTCCACAACGTGATGCCCTACATCAACGCAAAGGGCGCACTGAAACGCATCGACCGTCTGGTGGAGTTTGACGACGAAGTGTGGGTGCTGGATTACAAGCTAGGTGATGGCGAAGATGTAGTGCGCTACCAAGTATAGAGGCGGGAATATCAAGCGGTGATGCACTCGATCTATGCAGTCAAGATAGTGCGCTGTGCGTTGGCGTTTTCGGAAGAGATGATGCATGAGCTTGAATGAACTGATCTATGTCGCCGTTATTGACCGAGTAGGGTTTATTGATCAACTAC
>JAVBYP010000068.1 GCA_030823965.1 Sideroxydans sp. | reverse complement strand
CCCCGATATCCTGTGCAACTCTGAGATCAAGTTCAAAGCATTCTTGGATCACGCAATCCGCCTAGGCGCAGACAAGATCGCCACAGGACATTACGCCAAGGTGCGCGAACAGGATGGCTTATTCCAGTTGCTCAAGGCGGATGACCACAGCAAAGACCAGAGTTATTTCTTGCATCGCTTGAATCAACTTCAGTTATCTAAGTCGATGTTCCCTCTGGGCGACATCCCCAAATCGAAGGTGCGCGAGATCGCACACCAGCACAATCTTTCCAACGCTGCAAAGAAAGACAGCACTGGTATCTGCTTCATCGGTGAGCGCCCTTTCCGTGAGTTCTTGAATCGCTATCTGCCCACCAAACCTGGTGACATGCTGACTCCAGAAGGCAAGTTGATGGGGCGACACATGGGGCTGTCGTTCTACACCTACGGTCAACGCCAAGGACTAGGCATCGGCGGCGGCAAAGAGAGCAATGGCGAGCCGTGGTTCGTGGCGGGAAAAGACATGGCGAACAACCGCCTCATCGTGGTGCAGGGACACGACCATCCCGCGCTACTTGCTCCAGAGTTGGATGCGCTTGATATGCATTGGATCAGCGGTCAGGCACCCGATGTCTATCTACCTTTTGCAGCAAAGACCCGTTATCGCCAACAGGATGCGGCTTGCCGTATCTCTATCACTTCCGACGACAGCGCTCACTTCACTTTCGATGAGGCGCAATGGGCTGTCACCCCCGGACAGTCCGTGGTCGCTTATGACGGTGATGTCTGCCTGGGGGGCGGCATCATTGCGTAGCTTCATCTGGTTAGCGCAGGTAAAATGCGCGCCTACATTTTTTTCGGCAACGACACCATGACGCTTTCCGCCCTCACCGCCCTTTCTCCACTCGATGGTCGCTATCAAAGCAAGGTCGAATCCTTGCGCGGATACTTCAGCGAATACGGTTTGATCCGCTATCGCCTCCTGATTGAGATCGAATGGCTCAAAGCCTTGAGTGCGGAAGCTGGCATCAAAGAATTGCCGCCTTTCACCATTGGCACCATCGCCCAGCTCGATCAACTCGCCGCCCGATTCTCTGAAGAGGATGCCGAGCAGATCAAGGCGATCGAGCGTCGCACCAACCATGACGTGAAGGCGATCGAATATTGGTTGCGTGAGAAGCTGGGCGAGAACCCTGAGACTTCCAAGGCACTCGAATTCATCCACTTCGCCTGTACCTCAGAAGACATCAACAACTTGAGTCACGCGATGATGCTCAACCACTCGCGCAAAGAAGTGATGTTGTCTGGCTTGCAAGCCATCATCGATAAGCTGCGCAGCATCGCGCACCAACTGGCGGACGTTCCCATGTTGTGCCGCACCCACGGCCAGACTGCAACACCAAGCACCATGGGCAAAGAGATGGCCAACGTGGTGCATAGGCTACGTCGCGCACATGCGCGTATCGCTGCAGTCGAGATATTGGGCAAGATCAACGGCGCAGTGGGCAATTACAACGCACATCTTTCTGCTTACCCAGACGTGGATTGGGAGAGCTTCGCCAAACGTTTCGTCGAAGCTCGAGGCATCGCGTTCAACCCTTACACCATCCAGATCGAGCCGCACGATTGCATGGCCGAGTTGTATGACGCGTATGCACGTGCCAACACCATCCTCGTCGATCTGAACCGCGATATCTGGGGTTACATCTCTCTGGGTTACTTCAAGCAGAAAGTGGTCGCCGGTGAAGTAGGTTCATCGACCATGCCACACAAGGTGAATCCGATCGACTTCGAGAACTCAGAAGGCAACCTGGGCTTGGCCAATGCGTTGTTGAAACACCTTTCCGAGAAGCTGCCTGTCTCACGTTGGCAGCGTGACCTCACCGACTCCACCGTGTTGCGCAACATGGGCGTGGCAATGGGTTACACCTTGTTGGCCTATGAATCCTGCTTGAAGGGGCTGAACAAACTGGAAGCCAATCCGCAGCGCTTGGCGGATGACTTGAACAACAGTTGGGAAGTGTTGGCTGAGCCGATCCAGACCGTGATGCGTCGTTATAATGTGCCCGATGCCTACGACAAACTGAAGGAACTGACTCGCGGCAAGGGCGGTATCAATCGCGAGAGCCTCGCCACCTTCATCCAGACTTTGGATATCCCTGACAGCGAGAAGCAACGTTTGCAGGATCTCAGTCCGCAGACTTACCTAGGAAAAGCGGCTGAGTTGGCGAAGCGTATCTGACGCAGCCCACGCTCCAAAAAAAAAGCCCGCTGATGCGGGCTTTTGTACTTTTACCACTCAGAAAAACTTAGTGGTGATGACCACCTTCGCCGTGTACGTGACCATGAGTCAGCTCTTCTGCGGAAGCAGCGCGAACACCTGTGACCGTGCCAGAGAAGACCAATGACTTGCCAGCCAGCGGATGGTTACCATCGACCGTCACTTCATCATCTGTCACTTCGGTGACGGTGTAGAGCATGAAGTCTTCGTCATCATCACCTTCTGCGCCGCCTTCGAACTGCATACCCACTGCGACTTCCTTAGGGAACATGTCACGTGGTTCGGCACGCACGAGTTCGTGTTCGTATTCACCGAAAGCGTCGTCCGGCTCCATGCTGACTGAGAATGTATCGCCGATGTTCTTGCCTTCCAATGCCTCTTCCACAGTCGGGAAGATGCCGTCATAACCACCATGCAGGTAGCTGATCGGGTCGCCCGTTTTTTCGATCACGGTGCCGTCAGCGTCCGCGAGTTGATAGGTGAGCGAGACTACTGCGTTCTTTGCGATCTTCATTTCATTTCCTTTACCAGTTTAAGAATTTCTTGAGCATGTCCGTGCGCATGCACGTCATACAGAGCGTGGCGTAACTTGCCCTGCTTGTCGATGATGAATGTGGAGCGCAGGATGGACTGTTTCTTGTGTCCATCCACTTCCTTTTCATACATCACGCCATACTTCTTGCAAACACGTGCTTCCGTGTCTGACAACAACAACACTGAGAGGCCATGTTTGTCGCGAAACGATGCATGACTGATGCAATCATCTCTACTCACACCGACCACGATAGTGTCGTACTTAGCGAAGTCCTCTTCATGGTCGCTGAACTCATTCGCTTCCATGGTACAGCCCGGGGTGTCGTCCCTCGGATAGAAGTAAAGGACCACGTTGTGTTTGCCTTGTTGAGAGACCGACTTGAAAGTTTCCATATCGGCATCAGGCAACTCGAAATGGGGGGCATCTATTCCCGCTTTCAGTGGTGTATTTTGTAGTTGTGGCATGCCGTCCTCCTGTCGCGCATTCTATCTAATTTTGTCCGCGAGGCAGGGCTGAATTTGCTGTTCAAGGCTTGTCACAAGGCTATAATCTCCGTATGAAAAACACACTACTCGGCGGACTCACTCCGCAAGAATTCCTGCGTGATTATTGGCAAAAGAAACCTTTGCTCATCCGCCAGGCCGTGCCCGGATTCAAAGGCTTACTCGATCCGCAAGGGTTGATCGATCTTGCCTGCACTGAGGATGCGCAAGCGCGCCTAGTCACCCAACAGCGCGGCAAGTTCGGTCTGCAACATTCACCGTTCACACATGATGATTTCAAAGACTTCGGCAAAGCCAAGTGGTCGGTACTGGTACAGGGGGTGAATCACTTCTTGCCTGAAGCGACTGAGTTGATCAAACGCTTCAACTTCATCCCGCACGCTCGACTCGATGACCTGATGGTGAGCTATGCACCAAAAGGCGGCGGCGTTGGCCCCCACTTCGATATCTATGATGTTTTCCTGTTACAGGGGCATGGACACCGCCGCTGGCAGATCTCCACGCAAGCCGACCAGACATTGATCGAAGGTGCACCGCTACGCATCCTGAAGGATTTCAAAGTCGAACAAGAGTGGGTGTTGGAGCCGGGTGACATGCTGTATCTACCACCACAGTGCGCACACAACGGCATCGCTGAAGATGATTGCATGACCTACTCCATCGGCTTCCGTACTCCGTGGTATCAGGAATTGGCAGAACAATTCTTGGTCTATCTGCAAGATCGCATCGAGATCAAAGGTACCTATGCCGACCCCGATCTGAAACTGCAAAAACATCCCTCCGAGATCGGCCCCGAGATGCTCAAGCAGGTCGCCGACACCATCCGCAAGGTGAAGTGGGATGACGAGGATGTAGCGAACTTCTTAGGCTGCTATCTTTCCGAACCCAAGTCACACATCTTCTTCGATACACCGAACAAACCTTTATCCGAAGCCAAGTTCGTGCAGGCCGTAGATAAGTCTGGCGTGACACTAGACCTGAAGACGCAGATGCAATGCTATGGAAGCACCGTGTTCATGAATGGAGATGCGTGCCCTGTTAGCAAGACTGATTATCGACTGCTCCGTGAATTGGCCGACACACGGTCTCTACCTGCTGGCACAAAACTTAGCACTGGTAGCAACGGCTTGTTGTATGAATGGTATCTGGACGGATTCTTGACACCCACAAGGAGGCGTTGATCATGAGTGAAGATGCGCTACAGCACACCCTGTTCGATGGCGTTATCGACTACATTGCCGCACTCGATACCGTGTGCGCTTCGGCACAGCATTCTCTGAACATATTCGAGCAGGATTTCTCTGACATCGGGTTCAATTCTGAGGCTCGATATGATGCCCTGCGCCACTACCTACTAAGTAGCCCCAACAATCGCCTGAGATTACTGGCGCACGACCCACAACATCTGGTTCGTTACTGTCCGCGCATGATGATGTTGTTGCGCGAGTTCAGCCATAGCATGGAGATATTCCAGACTCCTGCTCACATGAAAGGCATAACTGAGCCGTTTGCGGTGGCTGACAATACAAACTATGTCAGGCGTTACCACTTCGAAGACGCACGCGGTCTACTGGCTAAAAATGACCCCGAAGGAGCTCGTTTGCTCAACTCACGCTTCCAAGAGATGTGGCAATCCTCCCATCCCGGTGCTACCGCCACAAAATTAGGTCTGTAACCCCCTAGTATTTCCCTACGCTATTGGTAGAATGCGCCGCCTTTTCGGTGGGAGGGTGGCCGCAAAGGTTATTGATGACCCTCACTTGATGCCTTAAATTGACTCTTAGGAAATAACATGAAATCTGCTCTGATCGCTGTTTTGGTTGCTCTGTCTCTCGTTGCTTGTGGCGAAAAGCCAGCTGTTGACGCTGCTGCTGTTGCCGCTTCCGCTGCTGCTGCTCCAGTTGTTGCTGATGCTGCTTCTAGCGTTGCTGCCGCTGCTTCCAGCGTTGCAGGCGCTGCTGCTGAAGTTGCTGCTCCAGCAAAGCACTAATCTTTGCTTCTACAGCATCGATATAAAGCCGACGCAAGTCGGCTTTTTTACGCCTGACGTTCTCAAGCTATCTCGCGCCAAGCCAATCCTTGCTGCTGATCAGCCACAGCGACCCAATCCTCATTACAACCTAGGACTCCGCTCAATGCGGCTACTGCCAGTGCGGGTAGATTGTTCTGCTGACTCAAGTGTGCTGCCACGATGTGTTGCAAGCTGCTGTTATCCAAGTGCGACAACAAGGTAGCTGCTTGCTCGTTGTTCAAATGTCCGTAACGCCCGCCCACGCGCTGCTTGAGACTTGCTGGATAACGTCCGTTACGCAGCATCTCTTCGTCGTGATTGCACTCTAAGATCAGTGCGTGACATCCCGAAAGAACAGTTTCGATATGAGGTGTGGCATGACCCGTATCAGTCAACACGCCCAACCTGCGAGCACCATCACCAAAAACATATTGCACTGGCTCACCCGCATCGTGAGGGACAAGGATGGGGCGTACTTCGACATCGCCGACAGAGAAAGTTGAATGGGGATTTATTTCGGTCACCGTTGTACCGGCGAAAGAGGCATGCTGAAAACGCAATGTGCCATGCGTCATCCAAACAGGGATATCGAACTTACGCGCCAGCCTAGCTACACCCGCGATGTGATCGCTGTGTTCGTGCGTGACAAGGATGCCATCTATTTGTTCTGCTTGTAGCCCGAGGCGGGCTAGACGAGTGACAGTCTCGCTGACGGAGAATCCGCAATCCATCAGCACCGTTGTCGAATCGACTTGAACTACGAGGGCATTACCTTCGCTGCCGCTGCCCAGAAGTGCAAAGCGAATCACTGGATCTTATTTTTCCAGATTCTGGAACAACGCATCGAGTACGCGTGACGCCTCTTTACTGTTCAGATCGTTACCTTCTTTGACAGTGATATCGCTCACGCCATTGGTCTCATGCACTGAAACTTGCACATCAGCGACCTTCTTGTCTTTGGAGACGTTCTTCAAGAAGTAGATGCCCTTGCTTCTGTCCATATCTGCGACGGCGATGCCTGCCTTTTCCAAAGCTAGGCCCGTCTTACGCCAGACGCGATCAAAGGGCTCTGTCACCAAGACGAAACGCACGCCACCGACCATGAGTAATTGAGTGGCTGGAGCCGCAGTCGTTGCGACAGGTGCGCTAGCAGGTAAGGCGCATGGCTCGGTAGTCTTTTCACGTGTGAAATCCGAATACTTAGCCACTTGCGTACCATCTGCAGCAGGGATCGCAAAACGTTGGTCAGCCGCACTCTTGGTCAGATCAGGCGGCACTTCTAAGGCGGGTGCTTCCACTGCGCCTGCTTTGTAGTCGACCTGCTTGCGTTCGAAGATGCTGCAACCAGCCAACAAGGTGATTGCTACCATACCTACAACGATGTTGCGTGTGTTCATAGTGTTTCCCATCTCAAATGACTCCGGCCTGACGCATCGCCGCTTCAACGACAGGTTGTGCACCTGTAGAAAGCGGAGTGAGCGGCAAACGCAATGTGTTCTTCATCTTACCCATACGCGCCACCGCCCATTTGACTGGGATCGGATTGGCTTCGACGAACAGGTGGCGATGTAACCCAAGCAAGCGGAAATTGATCTCGCGTGCTTTAACGACCTCTCCCTTCATCGCTGCGACGCACATCTCGTGCATCAACTTCGGTGCGACGTTAGCGGTCACCGAGATCGTGCCGTGAGCACCCAACAACATCAATGCCAACGTGCTCGCATCATCACCGCTGTAGATGGCGAAGCCTTTTGGAGCACGCTGCAACAAGTCGCTACCGCGCTCGATACCCCCAGTCGCATCCTTGATACCGACGATGTTCTTGATCTGCGCCAAGCGCAGCACGGTGTCGTTGCTCATATCCGCACCCGTACGTCCTGGTACGTTGTAAAGGATATGCGGCATATCCACCGCTTCGGCGATGGCTTTGAAGTGTTGGAACAGACCTTCTTGCGTAGGCTTGTTGTAGTAAGGCACGACAGTGAGGGAAGCGGCAGCTCCAGCCTTCTTCGAGAAAGCCGCAAGTTCGATGGCTTCCTTCGTCGAGTTAGCACCCGTACCAGCGATGATGGGAACGCGCCCAGCGGCATGTTCCACTGCGACTTGGATGAGTTGTTCATGTTCTTCCACATCCACAGTGGGGGATTCACCCGTCGTACCAACGACGACGATGGCATCCGTTCCTTCAGCGATATGGAAATCGATCAATGCGCGAAACGCCACCAAGTCGAGACTTCCGTCTTCGTGCATGGGGGTGACGATCGCAACGAGGCTACCTGTAATCATGATGTCAGCGGCGTTTTTGGGAGCGCGCATTCTAACCGATTCGACTGATTATTTGTCCGCAAGCGTGTGAGCTATGAAATAATCCAAGCACTGTGAACGCCAACGACTTCAACCCTCATACTCCATTGTCAAGCCTTGCCCCTGGCATGCGCGGAACCATTACCGACATCCACACGGATGACGCCTTACGCCAACGCTTACAGGCATTAGGGTTCCGCTCAGGCAAGGATATCGAGATCATCCGCAAAGCCAGCTTTGGCGGACCTGTGCAAGTGCGCATCGGCACCACTGATATCCTGCTTCGCCAAGCTGAAGCCACCCTGATCGAGGTCAGGACAGCATGAAACGTATCGCCCTGCTTGGTATGCCCAATACGGGCAAATCGACGTTGTTCAATCGCCTCACCGGCGGCGCAGCGCGCGTGGGTAACTGGCCAGGCATCACCGTAGAACTGCTCACAGGCAAGATATTGCTCGGCGGCGACATGGCCGAGATCATCGACCTTCCTGGAATCTATGACATCCACGGCTTCTCGGAGGATGAGCAGGTCGTGCGCCACTTCCTGCATGACAATGTGCCCGACCTTGCCGTCGTCGTGCTCAACGCAACGCAGATCGAGCGCCAACTGAGCCTATTGATACAACTGAAGCAACTGAACCTGAACATGGTGGTGTTGCTCAATATGTCTGATGAAGCGAAGAAGTTCGGCATCACCATCGATGGCGAGAAGATGTCTGAATTATTAGGCATGCCCATCCACCTCATCAGCGCCAAATATGGGCAGGGACAACCCGAGGCGATGCAAGCCATCACCAAAGCATTACGCTACCCCACTCCCGGAATGGCAGAGGCATTAAGGACTCAACTGGAGCAGGACGCACATATCGAATTCGAGATGGCGCGCGTATTGAGTGGCGCAGTGCAGGTCCCCGCTCGATTATCCGACACCCGCACAGACAAGCTCGACAGCGTGATGTTGCATCCATGGCTGGGTTTGCCGATCTTCTTCGGCATCATGTATCTGCTGTTCCAAGGCATCTTTTTCTTCGGACAGCCCTTGCAGGGAGGCGTTGCCGACCTGCTCGGATGGGTGCGTGAGACCTTCCTTGACCCAGCCTGCGCTGGGCTACCTACTTGGATGTCAGGACTCCTGCTAGACGGTATCTATAACGGCGTCTCCACTGTCGCCGCATTCGTGCCCATCATCATCTTATTCTTCTTGTTCATGGCCATCGTGGAAGACACAGGCTATCTATCGCGCGCTGCTTTTTTGATGGATGCATTGATGGCGAAGATGGGATTGGATGGTCGCAGCTTCGTCATGTTGCTGATGGGATTCGGTTGTAACGTCCCCGCCCTGATGGGCACTCGCGTGATGCGCTCGCGCAGTCTGCGCATGTTGTCGATGCTGGTGATCCCGTTCTCTCTCTGCTCGGCACGGCTACAGGTGTTCGTATTCATCACCGCCGCACTCTTCTCCCCCAAAGCAGCGCCTTTGGTGCTATTCAGCCTGTATCTTTTTAGCTTCGCCGCCGCCATCATCACCGCGCTGTTGTTCAAGCGGCAGTTCGCCAATACAGAACCTTTTGTATTGGAGCTACCTCCGTATCGATTCCCCACAGGGCGGCAGATGTTGTTACGCGGCTGGCATGAAGTGACCCATTTCCTGCGCCGCGCCTCTCAATTCATCATCGCTGGTGTCGTATTGGTCTGGCTACTCACCAATCTCCCCGCTTCAGCGACTCCAGCGAGTGCAGATACG